>CAZYSQ010000022.1:0-19629 GCA_964649865.1 uncultured Acholeplasmataceae bacterium | reverse complement strand
AACTGATGTCTTTTTAAATGTTATTTTAATATTTCTTCTAACTTTTTATTTAAATCAAATCTTTCAAACAATACATAAGCATCATTTGGTTTGTGATTATCAGGATATAACCCAAAAGTTGTTGTTTGTTCAAAGTTATTAACTTCAATATTTAATTGATTAAAAATATGGTTTGCTGTTTCTGGTAAAAATGGTCTAAGTAGTGTTGCAGTTATTCTAATTGTCTCTATTAGCTCATATAAGACACCATGGAGTTCTTCTTTATTTTCATTTTTATTTAAATTCCAAGGTTCTGTTAAATCAATAAATTTATTAGCTAATCTTAGTACTTTCATAATTTCTTCTAAAGCATCACTAACTTTATATTCATTCATTTTACTTCTAATTTTATCTAAAAGAGAAATCGTTTCTTCTTTTAAGTTAACTTCATAAACTCCTTTAGTTAATGTTTTATAAACAACTCCGTTATTGTATTTTTTAATCATCCCTAAAGTTCTATTAACTAAGTTTCCTAAAGTGTTTGCTAGATCACCATTATTTCTCTCGATAATTAATTCGTAAGTCATATTACCATCTTGAGCATAAGGAATTTCATGTAACACATAGTATCTAATTGTGTCTTTAGAAAAGTGTTTTAATAGTTCATCTACATACATAGTATTTCCTACTGACTTACTCATTTTAAGTTTATCAATTAAAATCCAAGGATGTCCAAAAACTGTTTTAGGAAGAGGCATTTCTAAAGCCATTAATAAAATTGGCCAATAAATAGTATGAAATCTTAAAATATCTTTACCAATTAAATGAATATCTGCTGGCCAATATTTTAAAAATTCTAAACTTGTAAAATTATCATCTAAATTAAAAGAAGAAATGTAGTTAGTTAAGGCGTCTATCCAAACATAAATAACATGTTTTGGATCAAAAGTTGGAATTCCCCATTTAAGTGTAGTTCTAGTAACACTAAGATCGTGTAAAGGAGCACTTAAGAAGTTATTTAACATTTCATTTTTTCTCGATTCAGGCATAATAAAGTTAGGATTATCTTTAATATGTTTTAATAATCTTTCTTGGTACTTAGCTAAATTAAAAAAGTAAGTCTCTTCTTCCATCCATACTAGTTTATCTCCAGCTTCACCAATTCCCTTTTCAATTAGTTCTTTGTCAAAAATAAAAGCCTCTTCACTAATACTATACCAACCACTATATTTTCCTAAATAAATATCACCTTGATCAAATAGTTTTTTAAAGATTCTTTCAACTAATTGTTGGTGGTTTTGATCAGTAGTTCTTACAAATCTATCATAAGAAACATCAAGTGACTGATAAATTCTTTTAATTTCTTCAGAGATATAATCAACATGTGCCTTTGGAGTAACATTTAATGAACTAGCTATATCTGCAATTTTTTGACCATGTTCATCAGTACCTGTTTGAAAAAGCACATCATATCCGTCTAATCTTTTAAACCTAGCAATCGCATCAGCTAAAACTGCTTCGTAAACATTACCAATATGAGGAATGTTTGTTGCGTATGCTATTGCGGTAGTTATATAAAATTTTTCTTTCATAATTATTTTTCCTTTAATGATAATTGATATATTTTGTTTTTCGCAACTTCTAAAACTTCACTTGTTTTAACAATTGCTTCTTTATTAGTATAACCTTCTTTAAGAAAGTTTTTTAATGTTTCTATAATTTCTTCATCAGTAATTATTCTTTTTTTACTTCCCTCAACTAATAAAACAAATTCACCCTTCAAATCTAACTCAAAGTTATCGCCTAAATTAAAGGAATAAATTGTTTCAAATTTTTTTGTTAATTCTCTTGCGACCACTGCTTTTCGGTTTCCATATAATTTATGCAAATCCTTTATTAAAGGGATTATTCTGTCTTTTCTCTCATAAAATATTAATGTCGCCGGAAGGTCTTTATAAGTTTTTAAGACTTTTTCTTTCGCTTCTTTTTTACGATCTAAAAAACCAATAAAAACAAATGGTTGTACTGGTAAGCCTGAAGATGTTAACGCAGTCAAAAATGCGCTTGGACCAGGAATACTATAAACTTTATGTTCACCAGTGATATTTTTAACTATCCCATAGCCAGGATCATTAATGCCTGGTGTTCCAGCATCACTAACATATCCAACTGTTAAACCTTCATCTAAATATCTTTTAACTTCATTTAAAACTTCTTCTTCGTTATACTCATAGTATGCAAAAAGTTTTCTTTTAATTTCGTAGTGATTTAATAGCTTTAATGTTACTCGAGTATCTTCCGCATACAAAATATCAACATTCTCTAGTGCTTCTAAAGCTCTTAAAGTAATGTCTGATAAATTACCAATTGGTGTAGATATTAAGTAAAAACCTTTTTCTAACATTATGTTAAACAAGCTCGCTTTGCTTTTTCTTTTAAATCTCTTTCATCATACAAAAGCCCCATTAATTCTTTTTTCTTAGATAAACTAATTTTAAATTGTCTTCTAATATTGTCTAAGAAGAAATGTTCGCTTGTGTTGTAAATATCACCACTCATCGTAATGCTTAGTAAATTTAAAAAAACAATATTACGCACAGGGGTAGCTTGATTAACAAAAAAATCAATTGTTTCAGTTAAGTTTGATGATAAAGAAAAAGTATATTCTCCAATAATATTATCGCCAACTTCAGCTAACATAATATTAAGAATTCTTGATTCATGGGCATCAGCCTCTCCATCAACAGAAACCATATGGATCGCTAAATCAAGAAATTTTAACTTTTCTTTTTTATTTAAACCACTTAATAACATTTTAATCCCTCCCAAAATTATAAATTTCTAAGATTTCTTTTGTCCACTCTTTATTTTCATAAATATAAAGAGGAGGATCAATTAATAAATTGCCTTTATTATTAGATTTTTTAATTTCTAATAAAACATGATTGGCTTTTTTATTTTTACTTGGATAAACTAACTTCATTCTTTTCGGTTCTAAGTTATATTTTTCTAATAACATAAAACATTCTTTTAATCTTTCTGGAAGATGGATTAAATAAAAATATCCTCCATTTTTTAATAGCTTACTAGCTGTTTTTATTAAACTTTCTAAAGTAACTCTAACTTCATGTCTTGCGACTGTTTTAAAGGGCGAATCATTTAAATTGCTTTTTTCATCTACTTTAAAAAAAGGTGGGTTTGAACAAATTAAATCATAGCTAGCTAATGGATAATTTTTAAGGTTAGTTAAATCACCATTAATAAAATTAATTTGATTTGCTAAATTGTTTTCTAAAACACTTTTTTTAGCTAACTCTAATACTTCTTCTTGAATCTCAATTCCAGTTATTTGTGCCTTTGTTTTTAAAGTGAGATAGATTGGTATAGAGCCGTTTCCTGTCCCTAAATCTAAAATGTTTTTTACCCCTTTTCGCACATTAATATAGTGTGCTAATAATAGTGAATCAATGCTAAAAGAAAACATTTCTGGGTTTTGATAAATTATATACTTAGGGTAACCTAATAAATCATTTTTAATCCACACGTTTAACCTCTTTAGCAGGGAAAGTAATAATGTTTCCTTCTTTAAACAACACTCTTACTTTTTGTCTAATTATTTGAATATCAACAACTTTTCCTTTACCCTCTTTAGTCATAACAAACTCGTTAATATCTGGTAGGCTTTCTCTTAATTCTTCATACATCTCATTTTCATATTTAATGCAGCAAAGTAGCTTTCCACAATTACCACTTATTTTTTGAGGATTTAAACTTAAGTTTTGATTTTTAGCCATTTTAATTGTTACGTTATCAAATGTTCCTAAAAAAGATTCACAACAAGTTACTAGCCCACAAGGACCAATACTTCCAATTAATTTAGCTCCATCTCTTGAACCGATTTGTCTGAGTTCTATTCTAGTTTTATATTCTTCACTTAAACTTTTTACTAAATCTCTAAAGTCCACTCGTTGTTCAGATTCAAAATAAATAATTAATTTATCTTTTGGTAAAGTATACTCAGAACCAATAACTTTCATACTTAAATCATGTTGTTTAACGATCTCTTTAGTTCTTTTAATTACTTGTGCTTCTTCTGTTTTATTCGCTTCATCAGCTAAAATATCTTCTTTAGTAGCAATTCTTATTAATGGTTTTATTTCTTCTGCATTAGTAATATCAACATCTTTGATTTCTCCAACAATTTGGCCTATTTCAATACCTCTAATTGTTTCAACAACAACATAATCATCATGATTAACATTGATGTCTTGTGGACTAAAATAATATCTTTTACCTGCTTGTCTAAACTTGACTTCACAAATTAACATGTAATCTCTCCTATACTTTTAACAAATAATTGTTAAATGCTAAATCTAAATTAACATTGTAATTTAGCATTTTAATTAATTCTTGAATATTTTTTAGTTGAAGTGTAATCTCATCTAAATCAATTTTATAATTTTCATAATAATTGCTTAAAGATGTAAGATTATAATCACCTTCTGTTTTATAGTTATATAAATCTAAATAAAAAATTAATAACAATTGTAAAAAGTAACTCAATTGTTGTTTATCATACTTAATATCATTTAAGTGTTCGTTACTATAAAGCCACATATTTTCATTTTTAATTAAGGCTTCAAGATAACTTTTAAAGTTTGTAATAAGCGTTTTGATATTAATATTATCCTTCATTAATCTTAAATTATCAATATTTTTATCTAGATAAGGTATTAACTCTGCAACAATTAATTCTGTTTCTTCCTTTAATAACTTTTCTTTTAAACTAACTTCTGAAGGAGCAGGCAAATTAATTATTTGGCTTCTTGATTTAATTGTATCTAATACCATTTCTAAATTGTCTGTTAGTAAAAAGCCTACAGAAACTTTACTAACTGGTTCTTCTAAAAACTTAAGAAGTTGGTTTGCAGCTTTTAAAGTTAATTTATCTACACTTTCTAAAATATAAACTCGGTATCCTTCTACTAAAGAAGTTTTATAAAACTCTTGTTGTAGTTGTTCAATTTGAGCAGTTTTAAGTGTACCACCACTTGGCTCTAACTTAAATAAATTAATATGACCCTTTTCTCTTAGTTCGTCTTTATCCATTTGAAAAAGTAAGCTAGCTACGTGATAAGAAACAGCTTTTTTACCTGAACCTTTTAAACCATTTAATAAATAAAGATGGCTTAGACGGTTATTTTTAATGGACTTTTCAAACATACTAATAATTTTAGGGTGTCTTGTCATTTAAAATATTTCCTCTAATTTTTTTAATGTATCAACAATTAAATCATCCATCGAACCATTACCATCAACAACAACAAAGCGGCTAGAATCATTTTTAATTAAAATATCGTAACCTTCTTTTACTTTCTCATGAAAATTTAATGATTCATTATCTAATCTATTTGCTTTTCCTCTATTTAAAGCTCTTTTTAAACCTTCTTTAGGATTACTATCAATATAAATTGTATAATTTGGCATATGTTGGCTTGCAAAGTAATTAATTTTTAAAATTTCTTCAAAGCCAATTTGTCTTGCATAACCTTGATATGCTAAAGAAGAGTCAATATAACGGTCACAAAGAACAATAAAACCTTCTTCAATCTTTTTTAAAATTACTTCTTCTAAATGTTCAACTCTACTTGCCGCAAACAATAATGCTTCTGTTTTTGGTGACATTGTATTTTTGTTATCTAAAATAATATTTCTAATTTGTTCAGATACTAAAGAACCACCCGGTTCTCTAGTTACGAAAACTGGTTTCCCTTTTTTTATAAAGAAATTTTCTACTTCTTTAATTAATGTAGTTTTGCCGGAGCCTTCTCCGCCTTCAAATGTAATAAACATAGTTAAAATCTCCCTTGATTAATTACTAGTATACTAGTAAATTGCTCTTTTTTCAAATAAGTTTTAATAATTGACTTCAACTAAATAAAGCCCTTCTGGATTAATTGTTTTACCTGCAAGAAAACTATTTTTAGTCTTAAATATTTCATCGATAACTGATATATCCTTTTTATCTCTTCCAATATCAATTAATGTTCCTACCATTCTTCTAACCATATACTTTAAAAAACCATTTCCTTTAAAAGTAATAATAATTTTGTCATCTTCTTCTATTAAACTTGCTTCATAAATTTCTTTTACTGTAGGTTTTCCTTTTACATAACTAGAAAAGCCTAAAAAGTCATGTTTACCAATAAACTTTGTTAAAGCTTGTTTCATTACTTTAGTGTCTAAATTATAAGGAATAAATGTTTCTAAGTTTCTTTTAAAAACATTATATTTTTTTGAAATTACATAACGGTATGTTTTACTTACAGCACTATACCTAGCATGAAAGTCATTGCTAACTAAAACAACGCTTTTAATTCTAATATCATTTGGTAGATATGTGTTTAATGCTTTTGTAAAGCGGTAATCAGATAGTTTTAGAGGGCTATCAAAATGAGCAACCATGCCAATTGCATGCACACCTCTATCTGTTCTTCCTGAACCCACAATTTTAATATCTTCTTTATGGATAATTTTAAGTGCTTCTAATAATTTTTCTTCAATTGTTATTTTATTTTCTTGTTTTTGAAAACCAAAATAATTAGTTCCTTCATAACTCAAAACTGCTTTATAACGGAACATTAATTACTCCTACTCTAAATAAAATCGCTATAGAAAGCAAACTTAAACCAATAAATAACGCAATAAAATCAAGTGACTTTAATTTCATAATATCTACTTTAGTTCTAGTCCCACCAACAATATAACCGCGCACTTCCATTGCGTTCGCTAAATCTTCTGCTCTTTTAAATGAGATTACAAAAATAGGAATTAATAGTGATATTATTTGTGTGAGTTTCTTCTTTAATTTTGATTCACTAAACTCAACACCCCTAGAAGCTTGAGCTTTCATTATTTTGTTTGTTTCTTCTAATAATGATGGGATAAATCTTAAAGTTAGTGATAACATTGTCGCAAGTTCTCCTGATGGGAACTTAATTACTTTAAGAGGTTTTAATAGCGATTCTAAACCATTAGTGATATCTGTTGGCATAGTTGTGAATGTAAGTAAACTAGATAAAATAATAATTATTAAAATTCTTAATACTAAAAATGAAGTTTGTAATACACCATCAGCATACATTTCAAATTGATAGACATGATCAGTTAAATTTATTAAACTTGATGGTAGTATTTTTTGGACAAAGAATATTAAGAAAATCCAAAGAAAAAATAGTAAAATTCTAAATTTAAATCTCTTTTTAAAAATTGTATATAATGTTGTTAATACTACAATCGCAAAAATACTTAAAGGTCCTAAATACATTGGTGTTTGATAAATCAAAGTTCCTGTTTTTAAAGTAAAAACTTGAATTAAAAAAGTAAATGTTAATAAAAACAGTAGTGGTTTTAATCCTCTAATCATTTTTAAAAAAGGCACACCTGTAGTTAAAAACATTGTAATCATAACTACAAACATTCCACTCATTAAATAAACATTTTTAAGCAAGAATGTCGCAACCATAATAATTACTAATAAACTTATTTTTATTCTAGGATCTAATTTATATATCCAAGAGTCACCATGAATATATTGACCTATTACAATATTATTCATAAGCATACTCCTTTAAATAACTAAGTAAGTCTTCTTCTTTAAAAACATATTTATAAGGTGTTTTTAAATGTTCATGCAAATAGTCCATTACTTTTAATGTTTGTGGTTTACCAAGATGAAACTCATTAAAATTTTGATGAGAAAAAAGTTCTTCTTTAGAACCATCAAACACAACACTTCCTTGTTTCATCACAACGACTCTATTAGCATATTTACTTATTAAATCCATATCATGGCTTACTAAAACTATTGTTTTATTATAGTCCTTGTGAAGTTTATAAAAAAGCTCCATTACTTCAACTGATGATCTAGGATCAAGCCCTCTTGTTGGTTCATCTAAAACTAAAACGTCTGGCTCCATTGCTAAAATACCTGCAATAGCAACTTTTCTCATTTGTCCACCACTTATTCTAAATGGACTTTGTTCATAAAGTTCTTCTGGTATTTCTAATAACTTTGCAGCTTCAATTGCTCTTTCTTTTGCTTCTTCTTCGGTTAATCCAAAGTTTTTAGGGCCGAACATAATATCTTTAATAATTGTTTCTTCAAATAATTGATATTCTGGAAACTGAAAAACAAGTCCTACTTTTTTTCTAATTGGACCTACTTTTTCTTTCTTTTTAAGTGGTAAAGTATAATCAAAAATATGCACTAAACCTTGATTAGGTCTTAATAATGCGTTCATATGTTGAACTAAAGTGCTTTTGCCTGAACCTGTGTGACCACAAATTCCAATAAACTCACCTTTATCAATTTTTAAATCAACTTCTTTAATTGCTGGATATCTTTGATCTTTAATACCCTTATAAGAAAAACTTACTTTTTCAAACTGTATTGCCATAAAGTATCCACCAATTTCTTATTTTTATTAAGCGTTTCATCTTTTTTTACTAAATCAAGCATTTTAAGCCCAAAAGGAATATCTAAATCAATTTTTTGTAGTATTTCAATATTTTGAAAGACTTGATCAGGAGTGCCATGAAAAATCACTTCTCCTTCATTCATAACTACAACTTCATCAGCCTTTTTTGCAAACTCTAAATCGTGTGTAATTGTTAATAAAGTTTTATGATAATCTTTATTTAAACTACCAATAAATTCAATTATTTCACTTTTACCTTCAGGGTCTAACATTGAAGTTGCTTCATCAAAAATCATTATTTCTTGATTCATTGCTAAAGCGCCAGCAATTGCTACTCGTTGTTTTTGACCACCAGAAAGTTGATGTGGCTCTTTATCTAAAAATTCTTCCATTCCAACAACTTTTACATACTTATTTACAAGTTCAACAATTTCAGGTTGGGGAACTTGTTGATTTTCAAGTCCAAAAGCAATATCATGCTTTACAGTAACTCCTACAAACTGATTATCAGGATTTTGAAAAACAATACCAACTAATCTGCGTATTGCCTTTATATTTTCTTCATTTAATAATAATCCATTAATTGTTATTTCACCTTCATTTGGAGATATAAGTCCAACTAAAAGCTTTGCAAGTGTGCTTTTTCCTGAGCCATTATGGCCTACAATAGCTATCCACTTACCTTTATCTATCGTTAAATTAACACCTTTTAAAGCGTGATTTTTTTGATCATACGAGAAATAAACATTTTCTATCTTAATGGTCATTTTTTCACCACCAAACTCACATTTTATTATATCATAATATATAATAAGACCTCAATAATTACTCACCTAGTTTTACTAAACTTGCGGCCGCAATTGATTGCCCCACTCTTCTTGTTTTTTCATCAGGCAAATGGAGTGTTATTTTCTTTGCTAATTTAGGAAAATATTTTTTTAGCGTCTCATTAGCTCTATTTGTAATAATAATACCGCCTTCACCTGACATTACTCTTCCTAATAGTAATACATTTTCAGTATCATAAAACTCGCTATAATATGCTAAACTAAAGCCTAAATAACTACCAATTGTTTCATATGATTCTTTTAAGTTATCATTTCTTTCTATTACAATTGTTAATTTGTCATGTGACTTTGTTTTCAAAACTGCTTTTTTATATTCATCTAAATATAATATCGCTGGTACAAAGTTTTGATCAAGTTCTAAGCTAATACTAGGAATCTTCATCTATGCTTCTCCTTAATAATTTATTATCCTTCCTATTATATCATGAATTAGCCCCTTTTTAACATGTCTCTTCCAAACATAAAGCAATATTATAGTAATGTATATTTATATGATATATAATTAATGTTGGTGGAAAAGGAGTGATTAAATGTTTTTAACAATAACTAAAGAAAATTTTAATGCGTTAGTAATGAAAAGTACTAAACCTGTCTTAATTGATTTTTATGCCGATTGGTGCAGACCATGTCAAATGCAACTTCCGATTGTTGATGTATTAGCTAATGAAGTTGGCGATCTAGCTGTTATTGGTAAAGTTAATGTTGATTTAGAGCGCGAGCTTACGAATCAGTTTAAAATTACCTCAGTTCCTACGTTAGTTATTTTTGAAAATGGCAAAATAAAAAATCACGTAACTGGAGTACATTCAAAAACTGCTTTAAGAGAATTATTAGGAGTTTAATTTAAATTTGTTATTAATAAAAAAGTGAAGCTTAATCTTCACTTTTTTCTTTTTATTTTCTTATAATTTAGTGTCATCTATAGTGTTTAAGAATTCTAATAATGGTTTTAATGTTTCTTTGATTGTTCCATCTTTAAAAGGACTTTTTAAACCTACTTCATTTATAAGACCCATAAATCCTTTTGAGCCACCTAATTTACATAAATGATAATATTTTTCCCATGCTTCTTTAGGGTTTTCTTTGTTTAATACCCAAAACTGAAATGCAATAACTTGAGCAAGTGTGTAATCAATATAATAAAATGGTGCACTAAAGATATGACTTTGGCGGTACCAATAAGTTCCTTTATCCATAAATTGATCATCACCATAATCTTTATCCGGCAAATAAACTTTTTCTAATCTTCTCCATATTGCTTTTCTTTCATCTGGTGTAAGATTTGGATTAGCGTATACTTCATGTTGAAACTCATCAACTAAAGCTCCATATGGTAAAAAACTAATTGCTCCTGCTAAGTGTGTAAAATAATATTTTGTTGCATCTTCTTTAAAAAACTTTGGTACCCACGGCCAAGCAAAAAACTCCATACTCATTGAATGAATTTCAGCAGCTTCCATTCCTGGCCATCTTTGTGATGGCAAGTTATTTTGCGATGAATAAATTTGAAAAGCATGTCCTGCTTCATGAGTTAATACATCAACATCGTGTGCTGTACCATTAAAGTTAGCAAATATAAATGGAGATTTGTAATTAGCAATATATGTACAATAACCTCCACCTGCTTTACCTGGTTTTGAATCAAGATCAAATAAATCATGAGCTAACATAAAAGAGAAAAATTCATCTGTTTCTTTACTTAATGACTTATACATCTCTTTAGCAACATTAATTAACTCATCTTTTGTTCCTTTTGGTGTTGGGTTACCTGATAAAAATGATATTGTATCATAGCTTTTTAAGTCTTCAATATTAAGTCTTTTTGACTTCATTTCATTAAACTTTCTTACAACGGGTACGACATCTTTTTTAATTTGCTCACGGTATAACTTAACATCTTCACTATTATAATCAGTTCTACCCATTGCATAATAACCTAACTCAATATAGTTTTCATATCCTTTTACTTTAGCTTTTTTATCTCTAAGTTTTACTAAGTTATCATAAATATCATCAATTGTTTTTTCATTTTCTTGAAAAAATTCAGATATTTTAAGTTGTGCTTGGTGTCTTACTTCACGGTCCAAACTTTGCATATAAGGTGCCATTTGAGATAAATTATTTACTTTTCCATCAAACTCAATTTGAGCACTTGCTAGTAGTTTGTCATACTCTCTTGTTAAATTACTTTCCTCAATCATATAAGGAACCATTTTTTCATCAAAAGCTTTTAATTTAGTTTCAATTTGCTCAAAATAATACTTACCAAATTCTTTTTCTAATTCTACTTTATGAGGACTATTAAAGGCTAAAATATCTAACATATTTAAGTAATTCATTAATGGTGGAAAGTTAGTATCTAAAAATTTACTTTCTTCTTCATAAAACTCATCTTTTGTATTAATTGAATTTCTAATGTTAGTTAGTGTATACATGCTTTCAACATCATCAAGTTCATTAAATAATTCTTTAATTAAATTAATTTGTCCCTTTGCATCTAACTTAGGGAATTCATCTAAATAAGCTTTTAATTTTGTTTCTAAGTTTTCAATGCTTGGTCTTTGATAGACATATTCATTAAATTTCATTTTCTCTCCTTTATAATATAAAAAAAGGCTTGTTAAAGCCTTAATCTTGAATAAATTGGATAATTGCCATAGGGGCGTTATCCCCTCTTCTAGGCATTGTTTTATAAATAGCAGTATAACCGCCATTTCTATTTTCATAGCGTTTAGCTAAGTCATCAAAAAGTTTTTGAAGCGCAGTTTTAGTTTCAGAAGCTTGTTCTGGTCTAACTATTTTTGCAGCTTGTCTTCTTGCATGAAGAGTACCTTCTTTACCTAAAGTAATCATTTTGTCAGCTAATTTTCTTAACTCTTTAGCTTTCGCTTCAGTTGTAGTAATTTGCTCGTTAATAATTAAATCAGTAACTAAGTCTCTCATTAATGCCTTTTTTTGAGTTGTTGTTCTTCTCAATCTTGAATAAGCCATAATTAAAATTTCTCCTATTCTAAAGCTTCGGCATCATCATCTTGTTTTCTACTCACAAAGCTAGGTGCTAATGATAAGCCTAATTCTTCTAATTTGTCTTTTACTTCTTTTAATGATTTACGTCCTAAGTTTCTAACTCTCATCATTTCTTCTTCTGTTTTTAAAATTAATTCTTGTAAAGTATTAATTCCTGCTCTTTTTAAACAGTTAAATGAACGGACTGATAAATCTAATTCTTCGATTGGTTTTTCTAATTTTTGATGTTCAACTTTATCTTCTTTTTCAGTTATGAAACTTAATTCATGTGTATCTTTTTCTAAGTCTACGATAACTGTTAAGTATTCCATCATCATTTTACTTGCAAGTGAAACTGCTTCATGAGGTTTAATTGCCCCATTAGTTTCAACTTCTAAGTGAAGTTTATCAAAGTTTGTTCTTTTGTCTACACGTGTTTTTTCAACATCATAAGTAACTCTTAAAACTGGAGTAAATAGTGAGTCTATTGCGATTGTTCCAATAGCTCTTGTATGTATTTTGTTAGCTTCTGAACTAGTATAACCAATTCCTCTTCTAATTGTTAAATACATTGATAACTTACCTTCTGGTAATACATGAGCGATTACATGGTCTTTATTAACTACTGTTAATTGATCATCTGAAATAATATCTCCAGCAGTTACAACTCCTTCACCAATTTGGTGAATTTCTACATGTTTTTCATAGTCTGGGTCGATTGAGTCAGTACTTAAAATTACGTTTTTTAAGTTTAAGATGATGCTCATTACATCTTCTTTAACTCCATCAATCATTTGAAACTCATGTTCTACACCATCAATTCTAACGTTTACGATTGCTGTTCCGGGTAATGATGATAATAAAATTCTTCTTAATGTGTTGCCAATAGTAATACCATAACCTCTTTCTAAAGGTGAAATAACGAAATCAGCTTTATTGCCATTATCTTTATTAGGGATTACATTAACATCTGGTTTAGTAAATTTTAATTCTTGCACTTCATGCCCTCCATTTCTTATCCACGTGGACGTTTTGGTGGTCTACAACCATTGTGTGGTACTGGAGTTACGTCTCTAATAGATGTAATTTCTAAGCCAGCAGCTTGAATTGAACGAATTGCTGCTTCTCTTCCAGGACCGGGACCTTTCACGGAAACTTCAACTTTAATCATACCTTGATCTAAAGCAGCTTTTGCAGCAGCTTCAGCACTCATTTGTGCTGCAAATGGAGTTGATTTTTTAGAACCTTTAAATCCTAATGCTCCAGCACTGCTCCAAGCAATTGCGTTTCCAGCTTCATCTGTAATTGTAACGATTGTATTGTTAAATGTTGTGTGAATGTGTGCCATTCCAAGAGGCACATTTCTTTTTACACGACGTTTAGTTTGTCTTTTTCTTGCCATTTCTAGTTATGCCTCCTATTTCTTTTTATTTGCGATTGTTTTAGATTTTCCTCTTCTAGTACGAGCGTTGTTTCGTGTGTTTTGACCATTAACTGGTAAATTTCTACGATGTCTAATACCTTTATAAGAACCAATCTCCATTAATCTTTTAATATTTAACGTAGTTTCTCTACGTAAGTCACCTTCAACTTGGTATTTAGTAACTTCTTGACGGATTCTTCCTAATTCATCTTCAGTTAAGTCTTTAACTCTAATGTCTTCAGAAACGCCAGAATCTAATAAAATTTGTTTTGAAAGTGTTGTTCCAATACCATAAACATAAGTAAGTGAGACCACTACTCTTTTATCTCTTGGTATATCTACACCTGCTATACGTGCCATATTTTAATTTCTCCTCTTATCCTTGTCGTTGTTTGTGTCTAGGATTTTCACAAATAACCATAACTTTACCTTTTCTACGAATTACTTTACATTTGTCGCAGATAGGTTTAACTGATGCTCTAACTTTCATAATATAATTACCTCCTACGGTACGTGATTCTTCCTCTTGTAAGATCATATGGTGATAATTCTACCGTAACATTATCACCAGGTAAAATGCGTATGTTGTGCATACGGATTTTACCAGATACGTGGGCTAACACAATATGCCCTGTTTCTAGTTTAACTTTAAACTTAGTATTTGGTAGTACTTCAACTACTTTTGCTTGTACTTCAATTAAATCTTCTCTTGCCATACACCATCCTCTTTCAACTTTGTTAATATTTCATTTCCATCACTAGTAATTGCTATTGTATGTTCAAAGTGAGCACTCACTTTTTTATCTTTAGTAACTACTGTCCAATTATCATTTTTCAAATAAATGTCTTTTTTACCAAGGTTAACCATTGGTTCTATACAAATTGTCATGCCCTCTTTTAAAAGCACACCTTTTTCGTTTCCAACAAAATTAGGGACATAAGGATCTTCGTGAAGTTCTTGGCCAATTCCATGTCCAGTGAACTCTCTAACTATTCCATAACCAAAAGGTTTTAAATAGTCTTCAATTGCCCTTGAGATGTCAGAAATATAATTATTAGGCTTAGCTGCTTTTATACCTTCATAAAGACTTTCTTCTGTTCTTTTTAAAAGTAGTTGATATTCATCTGATATTTCACCTACTGCATACGTATAAGCAGAATCGGCGTGATAACCTTTATAATAAACTCCAAGATCAATAGATATAATATCGCCGTTTTTTAGTTTCTTTTTAGAAGGAATTCCATGAACTACTTCTTCATTAACTGAGGCGCAAACTGATCCAGGAAAACCATTATATCCTTTAAAGGATGGTTTTCCACCAAGCTTAATGATATAATCTTCTGCAAGTTTATCAATTTCAAGAGTTGTAATTCCTGGTTTAATAAAACCTTTTAAATACTCTCTTGTTAAAGCTAAGATATGACCAGCTTCTTTCATAATTTCAATTTCTCTTTTTGATTTGATTGTAATCATTTTTTATCAACTATTTCCATAATTTCTACAAAACTGTCTAAAGGAGTTCCTGACCCATCAACACTCACTAATATTCCTCTTTCTTTATAAAAGTCAATAATAGGAGCTGTTTTTTCATGATAAGTAATTAGTCTTCTTTTAACAATTTCTTCAGTATCATCTGCTCTTCTAACTAGTGGTTTTCCATCTTTATCGCAAATTCCTTCAACTTTTGGTTTTAAGAAATAAGTATTATAGATAGCTCCACAAGTTGGGCATGTTCTTCTTCCTGCAATTCTTTTAATTAACAAATCTTCAGGTGCAGTTAAACTAAATACATAATCTAGTTTTAAGTTTTGTGAATTTAAAAAGTTTTCTAAATATAAGGCTTGATTAATAGTTCTTGGATACCCATCTAAGATGAAACCATCTTTAGCATCTTCTTCTAATAATCTTTCTTTAACTAATTCATTAGTAATATCATCACTAACAAACTTTCCTTCTTTTAAAATCTCTTCAATTACAACACCTAACTTTGTTTGTTTTTTAATTGCTTCTCTAAACATGTCGCCAGTCGCAATCTGTGGTATGTTAAATTGTTTTGTTAAAAAGGGTTTTTGGGAGCCTTTACCGGAAGCCGGAGGCCCCATTACAATAATTCTCATACGATCACTTTATTTAAAAAATACCTTCATATTCTTGTTCTGTTGCTTCGGTGATTATTTGTTTTGAAGTTTCAAGTGCAACACCTACAACAATAAGTAGTGATGTTCCCCCAAGCGTAATTGCTTGCGCTTCTTGGGCGTTAAATTTAAATATTATCGCAGTCAAAATTGGCAGTGCCGCTAATAACATTAAGTAAGTTGTCCCAAGTAATGTAATTTTAAATAATAATCTTGATACATAGTTTTCTGTTTCTACTCCTGGTCTTACACCTGGAATGTAAGCATTACTTTTAGATAAATTATCTGCTACTTTTTCAGGTGATAACATTAAGAATGAATAGAAAAATGAGAATATCAAAATTAAAAACATATAAACTACAAATCCAAAAGGACGTTGATAGTTAAATATTTGATCAAACCAATATCCAACTCCACTTGAGCCAGATGAACCAAACATACCTACAACTGAAAGTGGTACTGATAATATCGTTGATGCGAATATTACTGGTATAACTCCTGCTGTATTTAATTTAATTGGTAAGTTTGAATCTGTTTGACCTTGTCCAGCTCTTCTATTTGCATACTGAATTGGAACTTTACGTTTTGCTAGTTCTAAGTACGTTACCGCAACTAAGATACCAACATAAAGTAAGATGATTAACACAAATAAAGTAACGTTTCCTGCTCCACCTGGAATAATATATTTAGTCCAAAGTGTTCTGATCATTGCTGGAAGTGATGTAACTATCCCAGCTACAATTAGCATACTTCCTCCATTACCTACACCATATCTTGTAATTAAGTCAGCAATCCACATTGCAAGTGCAGTACCTGCTGCAACGATTAATGCCATATAGATGTAATAGAAGAAACTATAATTAATAATATCTACATTGAAGATACTTCCGTTTGAGTCCATACCAATAATGAATACTAAAGCTTGAATGAATGATAAAATTAACCCTAAAATACGAGTAACTTTATTAAGTTTTCTTTTTCCTGCTTCACCTTCTTCGCTCCATTGTTTTAAAATAGGAACGATATCCATTTGTAGTAACTGAACAACAATACTTGCAGTAATATATGGGCTAATCCCCATCGCCATAATCGAAAAACGACCTAAAGCGTTACCTGAAAAGTTATCTAAAATTGCTAAGAAACTATTATTTTTAATTGTTGCTGTAATAGCATCAACGTTTAACAGCGGAATTGGTACCCAAGTTAATATTCTAAAAATAAATAAAAACAATAAAGTGATACCAATTTTCGCTAATAATTTATTGTTTGCTAAGATTGCTTTAAGTTTATTCACTTAAATCACCTCAACAGTGCCACCAGCTTTTTCAATTAATTCTTTTGCTTGTTTAGAAAAAGCGTGTGCTTTAACAGTTAATTTTTTCTCTAAATTACCGTTAGCTAATATTTTTACACCGTCTTCTACTTTTTTAATAACTCTACTTTGAATAAGCAGTTCTGGTGTAACAACTGTATTATCTTCAAAACTATTTAAATCTTTAAGATTAACTATTTGAAATACTTTATGGTTAACATTGTTAAACCCACGCTTTGGTAAACTTTGGAATAATGGAAGTTGTCCACCTTCAAAGCCAGGGCGCACACTTCCACGTGCTAATTGACCTTTATGTCCTCTTCCTGAAGTTTTACCATGTCCAGAGCTCATTCCACGACCAACGCGTTTACGTTTTTGTCTAGAACCTTCATTTGGTTTTAATTGATTTAACATTACGCATCACCTTCGATTTCTTCAACTTGAACTAAGTGAATAATTGTATTTACCATACCAACAGTTTGTGGATTTTTAGGAACAACTACTTCACTATTAATATTTTTAAGACCTAATGCTTTAGCTGTTTTAACTTGATTAGGTTTTCTAGCGATTAAGCTACGTACTAATTTAACCTTTAACATCATCTTAAACCAACTCCTCTACACTAAGACCTCTAAGCGCTGCTGCATCTTCAATAGTTCTTAAAGCTTCTAAACCTGCAAATGTTGCTCTTACGACGTTTACTGGTGTTTTTGAACCTAAAGATTTAGATAAAATATCATTAATACCAGCTAATTCGCAAATTGTTCTTACCGCTCCACCAGCAATAACTCCTGTACCTTCTGAAGCAGGTTTTAAAAATACTTTACCAGCTCCGTAAACTCCAGTTATTTCATGTGGAATTGTTCCTTTAACTAAAGAAATCTTTTTAAGATCTTTACGAGCATTTTGAATTGCTTTTTTAATTGCATCTGGAACTTCTTGAGCTTTACCTAAACCAAAACCTACAGTACCATTTTTATCACCAACTACAACTAATGCTGAAAAGCGAATTCTTCTTCCTCCTTTAACAACTTTAGTTACGCGGTTAATCGCTACGACGCGATCTTCAAATATGTCTGTTTCTTTTTCTCTTCTTTGTTTACGCATAATAGCCTCCTAAAATTCCAATCCTGAAGCTCTTAATGCTTCAGCTAACGCTTTAATTCTACCGTGATAAATATAACCACTTCTATCAAATACTATTTTAGTAATATTTTTAGCTTTTGCTTTTTCTGCAACTGCATTACCAACTGCTGTTGCTGCAGCAATGTTCATTCCTTTTGCTACTTCTTTTGAATGAACTGAAACTAAAGTGTTATGATTTTCATCATCGATTAATTGTACGAAAAATTCTTTATTAGAACGGTAAACAGATAATCTAGGTCTTTCTAATGTTCCTGATAAATGTTTTCTAATACGTAAATGTCTTTTTTGACGTCTAACATTTTTTGATTCTTTTTTTATCATTTCATTGCCCCCTACTTAGCTGTCTTTCCTTCTTTACGTCTAACAACTTCGCTCTTATACTTAATACCTTTACCTTTATATGGTTCAGGTTTTCTAATTGCTCTTACATTAGCCGCAAATTCGCCAACTACTTGTTTATCAATACCTTCAATAATAATTTGGGTATTCTTCGGAACAGTTACAACAAGTCCTTCTGGAACAGTAACTTCAACTGGGTTTGAATATCCAGCGTTAACAGTTAATGTGGATCCATTAAGACTAGCACGGTAACCTGTACCTATAATTTCTAATTCTTCTTTAAAACGTGTGTGTGTTCCTTCTACCATATTTGATAAAAGTGCTCTAGATGTTCCGTGAATTTGTTTTTCAGGATCACTATTGCCAAAACGTTTTAAAACAATTTCGTTTTCATTTTGTTCAATAGCTATTTGGTTTGAAAATTGTCTTTCTAAAGTACCATGAGGTCCTTTAACTGTAACGTAGTTATTTTCAATTTTCACTTCAACACCTTCAGGTATTTTAATTACTTTATTTCCAATACGTGACATCTTAATTCTCCTTACCAAACGTAGGCGAGTACTTCGCCACCTATTTGTTGCATACGTGCTTCGCGGTCTGTCATAATTCCTTTTGATGTAGAAATTAAGGCAACACCTAATCCGTTAAAGACTTTTGGTAGTTGTTCAGCTTTCGCATAAACACGTAGTCCAGGTTTAGAAATTCTTTTTAAACCTTTGATTACTCTTTCTTGATTATTATATTTTAATGTAACAAGTAATGATCCTTGTGGACCAAATCCTGCTTCTTTAGTAAAATCAACAATAAATCCTTCTTTTTTCAAAACTTGAAGAACTTGTTCTTTTAATGTAGAAGCTGGTATTGAAACTTGTTTGTGATGCATTTGATTTGCATTACGAATACGCGTTAGCATATCTGCAATTGGATCTGTCATTACCATAATATCACCTTACCAACTAG
>CAZYSQ010000021.1:0-22097 GCA_964649865.1 uncultured Acholeplasmataceae bacterium | reverse complement strand
TAATAACTTCATTTCGGTTTGGAATACTTGGAATAGCACCCTTTTTCATAACACAGAGTGCTGCAGCACCGTTTGCGTAAGTTATCGCTTCTTTCATTGAAGCACCTTGATCAAGCATTGCTGCTAAAGCACCATTGAAAGTATCACCAGCAGCTGTAGTATCTAGAATATATTCTTTTTCGAAAGCTGGGTATATTTCACAGTGTCTATTATGGCAGTGCATAGCCCCGTCTTTACCTAAGGTAACAATAACATGCTTAACACCTTTATTATTTAGTTCAAGCGCTGCTGATTTATAATCATCAAGTGTTTTTAGTGGCCGATTCGCTAGCCCTTCTAGTTCAGTTTCATTTGGTGTGATGATATCGATTCCATTTAAAAAATCATCTGATATCGGTTTATAGGGTGCTGGATTCAAAAGATATAACGCACCATATTTTTTAGCTAATTCCTTTGAGGTAATGTTGATACCAAAATCCATTTCAAATTGATTTATCACAATTTTTGTATCATGAAATAGATATTCAAACCGTTTTAAATCCTCAATCGAATAATGTAAATTTGCTCCAGGTATGATAATAATTTGATTTTGACCTGTTACTTCATCAACGACAATATGACCCACGCCACTTTGTTTATCTTTTAATAAAATATGAGAAGTATCAAGACCATCTTTCTTTAAATAATCAATGAATTGATGTCCAAACTGATCATCTCCTAATGCACCAGTTAATGTAGTAATACTACCTTGTCGATAAGCAGAAACTGCCTGATTAGCTCCTTTACCACCTAAAAATATATTAAAATCTTCGCCAATAATCGTCTGACCAGGTTGTGGATTTACTTTCGTTCTTGCCACAACATCTGTCATAAAACTACCTATAACTAAAATACTCATTTTACTTAGTTCCTAATGCTCCACCAGGGTGATTTGTTTTAAAATCTTCCTTAGAATAACCTTTCTTTTTACTCACTGTAACCATTAATGCATCACCAACGGCTAACATCACAGTTGATGAATTAGTAGGTGCCATATTTAAATGATCAGCTTCAATACTAATGCCATAATTCAATTTATAGTCACAAGTTAAAGATAACACTGTAGTATTAGAACTTGATAAGGCAATGGTAATATTACCTCTTTTTTTAAATGTTTTAGCGGCCTCTACTACTTCTTTTGTTGTACCACTATGACTTATTAATAAGATAACATCATTATTTTGTACCATTCCAAAATCACCATGAAATAATTCAGTTGCGTGAATAAAAAAACTTGGAATGCCCATGCTAGAAAAACTTGCTGCCATTTTTTTACCAACATGGCCACCTTTTCCTAAACCAACAATAATAAATTTCCCTTTCAAGTGAAGTAAAACATCAACTATCTTATCTACTTCACTAAGATCTATATGATCTTTAGCTTGTAAGATAGCCTTTGCTTCTTGTTCTAATACATTTAGAAAGTCATTCATTAAATCACTTCCAATTCATCCGCGTCATAAAACTTATTGAAACTTGGTGAAGGTAATGTTTGATACCAAAACGCAACACTAGAAATATCATCTTGAAGCGGTAAATAACGGAAGTCTTTACGCCAACCTAATGCTTGAATAGTGACTTTTAAATCACTTTCAAATCGGATTGGATCTGTAATGTGCCAACGATACATTCCAAATCTTTGTTGAGAATTATATAATCCATCTGGTCTAATTACTTGATTCAAACCAGCATACATCGTGGTGTATGTTTCGTATTCCCTTGTAGCTTTATTTTCAAAATTGTAACTTCCGCAGAAATAATCTTCCGTTCCTGTTCCAACAATAGTCGCAAAGTCTTTATCATCGTCCATATAGAACTTGATTTCACCTTCGCCCCACCAGCCAGCGTTATTAACGCCCCATGCCATATAGGTACCCACATAGTGTCCTTTACCCTTAATTCCATCAATAATCGTATAAACATCTTTATAAGGCAATGGATTAACACGATTAAATCTTGCATGAAAATACGCCATATCTTCTTCAATTTCAGTTAAAGTATAATCAACTTGATAATAAAGTGTCATATCTTTTCTATCAATGTTTTCCATTGTGATACGAATGTTTTTTCTAAATGGCATAATCCAATAAGAGTTAAAAGCACTACCTGGATTGACTGTAATAACTGCTGAATTTATCGGGCTATAGCTTCCCCATCCACTGCAAAAGAAATCACCTACAGGAACTTCAACCGAAGGAACGGTTTGGTCATCATAATAAATACGCATAATGGTGTGTCGCCAAGAACCTGTTGGAGTCATCCAGATGTGCTGAATAGCACCTGGGCCGGTAATATTGGCCATTTCAAAAGTTTCTCCAGCTTTGATTACATGAAAAGGGTTAACTTTCCAACCTTGACCAAGTTCTCTAGCAGGTTCAGAGGCACTTCCTTCACCAATTTTTGCCATCCCACCTTTTCCTTTTTCGCCTTTATAATTTTCTGGGCTGATTGATCTACTTTTCGCATCTGAAAGACGCGTTAAACTTCCTAAGTCAGTTACTAGTCCATTAAATTTCTTCATTTTGTTTCTCCTTTAATTTTTTTTAATGATTTTCCAATTACTATATCGCCAACTAAAAAACTGCTATATGAATATTCATCATCACCGTCATTAATGGCAGCCATCTTCCTCACTGCTAAGCTTCCCATTTCATATTGTTTTTGTTTAATATGTGTGAAAAAAGGGTTTTGAACCTCACTATGATCACTATCAAAACAAACAACACCAATATCTTCTGGGATATTCTTACCCATGTCTTCTAGAACATCCTTAACTAAGGTTGCCACATAAAACTCAGCAGCAAATACACAATCTATTTCAGGATGTTTTAATAAATGTTCTTTAATCAAATCTCTGTCTGCTTGAATGGAAACTTCATCTCTTTCTCTAATTTCCGGTGTTTTTAAATCTAATAAGGCATAATTTTTAGATAATTTGTATTGAGATTTAAACCCTTCATATCTAAAGGTTAGGGTTGAAGTATGTTCAGTTGAAGCTGAGATAAAAGCAATATTCTTATAGCCATTATCTAATAAGAACGTGGTCATTTTAGCAGCACTTCTTTGGTTATCGGTTGTAACAAACGGCACTCTAGTTTTATCCATATGCCTATCTATTAAGACAAAAGGAAGTCCATTTAAGTGTAATTTTAAGATTTCTTCACTATAGGTTTCACCGTGAACCATTTGTATAATAATGCCATTAACACCCATTTCTACCATGGATCTAATAGCTGTATTTTCCAAATCAACATTTTCAAAAGACCGTCTAAAAAGTATATGAACATTTCTTTGTTCTGCTTCTTTTTCGATTCCTTTAAATAGATCTAACCCGAATGACGCATCGATGTCACACATGATGACACCGATGAGTTTTGTCGAGGTTTCAATTCGTTTTTGTTTAGGTTCTTTTGTTACAAAAGTACCTTTTCCGGGAAATCTTTCAACTAATCCACGTTCTACCAACATTTGTACAGCTGCTTTGGCGGTTATGCGGCTGACATAAAAGATTTCCATTATCTCTTTATCAGTATGCAATTTGTCGCCTTCTTTAAGCTGACCTGTCATAATTTTTTCATAATAATGTTCAAATATACGTTGGTATAATGGTACGTTTTTCATTTAAATTTCTCCCTTTTATATTTTTACTTTTCTATGCCTGTTAAAGTTACACTTTGCATAAAATATTTTTGGAATATAATGAATAAAACTAAAATTGGTAATGTAGATAACATTGACGCTGCCATGGTTTGTCCAAAGTTTTCAGCTGGGAAACTTCTAATAAAAGTAGGTAATACCAATTTTGATGTTGGTAAAACAACATATGGCATTAAGAAGTTATTCCATCCACCTTGAAAGTTAAAAATGGCAATTGCAGCTAAGGCAGGCTTGACTTGTGGTAAATAAACTTGAAAGAATATTCTAAATTCACTAGCCCCATCAATTTCAGCACTTTCACCTAATTCATCTGGCAAGGTGATAAAAAATTGTCTCATGAAAAAGATGTTAAATACACTACTGATACCAGGTAAAATTACCCCAGCGAAATTACCCCATAATTTGAGGTTTGAAATCACAATAAATGTAGGCATCATCGTAATAACGCCAGGAATCATCATTGATAATAATAAAATTCTAAAGATGACTTTACTTCCTTTGAACTTGAGTTTTGCAAATGCGTATCCTGCAACTGATGTAATCATGATATTGAGAATACCAGTAATAATTGTAATAAATAAAGTGTTATTTAACGCATTGAAAATAACAATTTGACCAGTATTATAATCTCGCCATGTTAGCACATATTTGTAATGTTCTAAAGTAGGGTTATTAATACCTAGATTAATGGTTGGTGAGATAATCTCTTCTAAAGGTTTAAATGATGTTACAATCGCCCAATATAATGGAAATGCAAAGATTGCTCCTAGAATTATTCTAATAATCCATAAGAAGATATTCTCAAGGAAATTTCTTTTATATTTCTTTGATTGAAACTTTTCTTGAAGTGTTAATTTTGTCGGTTTTGCCATAACTATTTTATCTGCTTGCATCTTATTCCCCCCTTATATTTTGAACTCTTTGTTCACGCGTTGCATGACTAGAGTTACAATCATAATGAAGAAGAAAAGAATAACAGATTGAGCGGTAGCCAAACCTGTACCAAGTCCACCTTTTAGTGCATTCTTATAAATCTCATAAACTGGCGTAGTGGTATTCGCATCCATAATCAAGATTGGTTCAAACATTTGAGGTGAACCTATCAAAGACAATGTTAAGGCAAATATTAACGATGGTTTTAGTAAAGGCATCGTTATTTTAAAGAATTGTTGCCTTCTATTAGCCCCATCAATTTCCGCTGCCTCATAAATATTGGTTGGAATGGCATTCATTCCTGCAAGGAACAACACCATGTTTCCGCCTAGACCGCCCCATATGGTCATAAAAATTAATCCCCATATAGCAGTTCTTGAATCATTCATTAAAATGAGTGGCATACTGGTGTTAAAAATATCATTAAACCATCTTATTCCATTATTTATTATACCATTTCCATTTAATAAATATAACCATACCATTGCAGTTGCTACACCACTGGTAATACCTGGCAAGTAAAACAAACCTCTAAAGAACTTTGTTCCTAAAATTGGTTTCTTGATAACTAATGCTAATAATAATGAGCCTGTTAAGGTTAAAGGTACGGTTATTAAAGTATATAAACCAATATTTCTCATGGCTTTCCAAAAGAGTGGATCCACCTTAAAGATAAACTCAAAGTTTTTTAAACCAACAAATTTCATATTTGTTAAAGTTAACCCACGCATATTGGTTAGTGATAAACCAAAAGACATTGATATAGGTACCACGGTAAAGATAATAAATATCAACATTGCAGGAATTATAAAAATGATTCCCCAAAGGTTTTTCTGCCCTCTTCTAGTCGTAAATAACCACTTAAACCAATCTTTTATTCTTTGTCCAATGGATTGCTTGTTATTGGATAAAGCCGGATTAGTCATAATTACACCACCTTCTTAAATATAAACAAAACACGTCCCCTATAATTTGGCAAAATCCAAAATACTTTGAGCGGTTTGTTCCATGTCATTAAGACATGCTTGAACACGTTTAGCTGTCGTATCGTTTCCTCTTACATAGCCACCTTCAAACAACAATGATCCAATCTTGTTCATGAAAACACTGGTTTCGATTGATGTATAGCCAGTCACTTTAGGTCTTGCTTTAATGTAGGGTAAACTATCAATGACGTTTCTTACGTTAGGAATTTCTTTCATTCTTGGATCTTCGATAATTGATAATTTGGCTGGAATTAAACCTGATATTTCACTCCATTTAACTTGATTATCGGTGTCTGTAATCCACCATTTAATAAGATTCCATGCAGCTTTCTTGTATGTAGCTGTTTTAGGAACTGCTAATCCAAATCCGCCCATTAAACCACCATGATTTGTACCAGCAGGATTTTCTGTAGTTGCAAATTCAGTTGATGGTCCTTGTGGATAAGGAATAAATTCATATTCAAATTGATCACCGATATAGGTCTTATAAAACTGTGAACCATTTAGTAGAGAGTTGGATTGAATCGCAAATCTTTGAGTAACGAATGGATCATCAGCACCACCTTGGCTTGAACCAAATGCTTTATCAAAGACTTTATCAACATGAATCATATCATACCAATAGGTTAATACTGATGCACCAGCTGCACTATTAAAGTTTAATTCACCATTTTCAGTAAAGACACTACCACCAGCTGTTTGAATATATGAGAAGAATGCACCAGGTGAATCAAGGTTTATACCTGCTCTAGTCATGTTACCAATACCATCATATTTAGTTAAAGCAATTGCGGCAGTTCTTAATTCATCCCAAGTTGAAGGTAGTTCATTAATTCCTGCTTCAGCAAGTAATGTTTTATTTACCCAATAACCCCACGCATCAATATCTAGTGGAAATCCATAAACACTTCCATCTTTAACCATTTCGTTTAATGCTTCTTGTTGATACTCATTGGTATCAATAGCATCAGCTTCAATAAATTGGTCTAAATTAACCAGCAAACCATCATTAATATACATCGTAGTCTGCCATCTATCCCAAATGATTAAATCTGGAGATTCACCACCTAATGATGCCCCTCTTAATTTGTTATCTAAGTCTGGTTGAGCTTCATAGATGACTTCAATACCTGTTTCTGCTTCATACTCATCTAGCATGGCACTAACTAACTTACCATTTTCTCCACCCCAATAAGTATTATCAGCCCAAACAACCAAACGTTCTGGATTTTCATCGCCTAAATCGCCACCATTATCATCGCCATTGCAGGCAGCTAACGTTATTGCGAGCAATAGGATTGCAATCGTTGAAAAAATTTTCTTCATAATTTTATTCTCCTTTTATTATTGAATATATTTCATAAAAGCTTTCTGTCCAATAGGTTGAATCACTATTTTGAAGGACTTCAATCTTTATTGTTAATTCTTGTTTTCCATCTGTAAAACTAGCAGGAATATAAAAATCGTCCTGTCTTACATAAATACCTGTTCCATTTCTAAAGGCTGATTGCCAAACACCAACCAGTTCTCCATCAACATAAACATTGGCCGTTTGATTGATTGGATTCATAACATATTCTCTTCTTAAAATTACCCCTTCATTTTGAGCTAGGATATTAACTTTAAAAGTAGAATATTCATTAACTTTACTCGCCGTTTGATTGGGTGTTTGAACATTATTATAGTATCCTTCATAGTATCTAGTATTGTTGTTTACAATCGTTGAACTGTTGTCAGTTTCATAATTATGAGCTTCTAATGAAGCTGGATCAGTAAATTTAATTTGATCGGTTCTTTGTAAAACTGATGGTGCATGATAGTAGTAAACTGTTGCGTAAACGTCCACATCGATTCTTTCATTCCATCCACCATGTTCCATTTTAAAATCAATTGAACTTCTAAATACGATTGGATCGGTAATAAGTGTTCTAATCATGACGGTTCGGTCACGACCATCACGGTAATTATGATTGGATTGACCAAAAGTTGGCGTTGTTTGAACCCCATTCTTAAAGTACCATCCGCCATTATAAAAGTCTTCAGTCCCCGTTCCATGAAAACTATGGCTTAATGAACCATCAATATAGATTTGTTCGTCACCTTCTAAATAAAATCTAGAATGGATTCCAAAGTAATCCCCACTAGCTGAGTGCGTAATCCCCACTACCTTGCCAGAACCCTCTACATCTAAAAACGTAATAGGTTGTCCATGCTTTAAACGAGTATCAGTTCCATTCGTATGGCTCACATAATTTGTTTTAAAATAACCATAAGTACCAGCTTCGAAATAATTGTTTTCATAACCTATTGTTACATTAATGTTAGATATATTCTTCGTTGATAAGTTAACCAGTTCAATTTTAATCCCTGCTTCAAATGGCATTGGATAATATGAATACATTGTACCGTCTTCTGTCAATCCAACCATTAAACCTAATGTTTCAAACATTCCATAAGCACCAAACCCAAAGAAACTGGATATTGGCGCGTAAACCGCATTGCCTTCTTGATCTTTATAAGTAATTTTTAACCAGATATTATTAATAAGATCTTCATCTTCATAAATAGATTTCCAAGTAGCCTCATCAATTAATGTATTAGGATCATATTCATAGGTTGTTAGTACAGCGGCTGTTGACCTTGATTCTTGATAATTGTGGGAATCTTTACTCTTCGTTTCACCAAATTCGATTTCATCTAATTTTTTGGTTGTTGTTTCACTCCAACCCCTATAGATTGTTATATCTGTCGTGGCTTCTATTGTGACAATAACCTCACTTTTGCCACGGGTTAAATTTGTTGGTAGTTCAACCAATGCATCTGCATAAAATGGGCCATCAAGCCACTCAAAACCATCTAATCTTCTTGCTCTAAAAATAAGGTTCGGTGCACTAAGATTATCTATTTTTACATTAGCAGATTGATTATCATCTAATAAAACACCCCTAAATCGTAAAGTATTAGACGTATTACCATCTACTTTCATTTTAAATTGGATGGTAGTACCTTTATTGATTTTAATTCCCTTATCTTCTATTTGTGTTCTGTCAAATTGTCTAGTTTCAAACTCATTAAAGTTTAATGATAAGTTTGTAACCGTTTGTTTTCCATCTGTTTCATAAATAACAACTGATTGATCTTTATTTAAATTAACAGTTGATTTAATGGTTTTGTCATTTTCAAATATTTTTGGGTCTTTACCACTATCATTAAAGAGTGTTTTGACAGCCTCAATTTGAGATTCTTGATCAAACTCCAATTCAGTTCCATGAGGATATTTTTGATAATTAATATTAAAGTAAAAATCGCCTGTCCCAATGATTTTAATTGATTTTGTAAATACAATTGGAACTATTGAAACAAATCCACCACTAGATTCGTTTTGATTATAAACTAATGGTTTTAAGAATGGTGATATCTCACCACTTGCCATTTCCATCAATGTCAGATTATAAGTTGGGGTCTCTGAACCATCAATATAAATACGAAGTCGTGGCATACTACTCCAATTGGTAAACCACATTCTATAAATTACACCTGGCTGGTTCAATTCTAAGAGTGGTCTAATGAAGTTATTTTCATTTACCTCCCCTGAAACATTACCGGGCATCCCAAATCCGTCAGTGTTGTTGCCATTACGTGAATAACTAGATTGTTGCTCACTAAATATATTAGGCGTTAACAATGGCAAATAATCTGTTTTTTGATATAAATCTACGCCGTAATCCTTTAAATTGTTTAATTGTTCTATGGCTTCTTCATCCGTGATTGGAGTAAATTTATTAGGGTCTTTACATCCAATCAGTACTAAACTTAATGATAGTGCCAATAACAGAACTGATAATCGTCTCATTTTATTCTTCAATCGTTTCAACGTTAAGTTGGAAATCAGCAAGTAAGAATAAAACTTCTGAGGTCGCCGCTATATCAAGGATATCAACGTATTGATCGGTTGCCGCAACTGAGCCAGATCCCCAAGAACGCATAATTACTCCACGTTCATCTTTACTCTTTAAAATTGCGTTATTCATGCTTGTTTTAAATGTATTAACCATATAATCAACCGATCCATCTTCAACTGTTTTAGCCAATTCGAGGAACCCTCTCATTAAATATAAATTAAACCAAGGGCTATTAGGGTAATGATATTGACCAGCTAAGTTTTTTTTATAAAAGAAAGCTAAAGCGCCACTTGCGGTTAATTTTGCATCCTCTAAATATTGTTCATTTCCAGTAACTTCATATAATAAAGTTGCTGCCCAAATCATTGTGCCTGAGTTATAAGTCCATTTAGTCTTTTCAACTTTTTCTAAACCAGTTTCAAAATTATAGGTGGAATTATCCCAATAAACATTATCACTAGGGTCTCTTAAGGTTTCTTTAGTCCATTTATAAAGACGTTCAGCCGTTTCTAATAGCTCTTCTTCTTGATTCATTTGGTAATGTAGTAAAGCCCCTATGATTGCTGGTGCAGTACTACAAGTATTTCTTGATAAGACGGTTTCTTTCCAAAAAATACCACCATCTTCAGACTCACCACTTAATACATAATTTAATAATTCTCTTGATTGACTTAAATATTGATCATTATTATAGGCAACTGCTAAATCATATAATCCTAATACGACCCATGCATTATCATCATAATAAGGTTCACCACCGCGGTTTAAGTTTGAAGTATAATAAAGTTGTAAAACTGGAAAGCGGTAATTGTCCAACCCCTCTACTGCCTTTTCGGCTCTTTGTTGGATAACCTTGTTATTTGGGTCAACTCGTGCCGCTTGTGCAAGTGCTGTTAATACGGCACCATACCCCCACAATGCTGCTCCACCTTTTTTATCAGAATTCGGGTCCGGGTCTTGTGGTGAATAAGCAGTAAATGTGTTTGGCCCTTCATAGTACCAATTTTCATAGAGTAAATCTATTTGGTTTAAACCATGATCATAATACGTATTTTCAACAGGCGGTGTATCATTTCCGTTACAGCCAACTAATAATAGTGTTAATAATAAACCTACACCCATTATTAAAGTTTTTTTCATTTTGCGACCTCCTGTAAGATTGCTTCATATTCAGCTAAGATTGAAATCGTTTCTATATTTCCGCTAACGTCTAATGTTTTTTGTTTATCGCCATATTCATTTGCTTTTCTATTTGACCAATCGGCTTTTAAGAATCCTTTCGAGTCAACATTTTCATACCCATACAACATCGCAACTTTAACAGCTTCTAATCTTTCACCGTAATTGTAATCTACATATCTAAATGCATCCAACATTCCTTGAACTAGATACACTCTAAACCAAGGCGAATCGTTACTCATATTGTAAAATTCTCCGTTTGGAACTGCACTATAAGGTTCGATGAAATTTTTAGAGCCTTCCATTAAATCATTGACATCATTCTTATAAAAATCACTCTTTGTTAACTTATAAAGAATGGATGCAGCAGATAGCATTGTTCCAGTGTTATAAGTCCATTTGTGTGTTTGAACTCTACCTAATTGACTAATATTATCGGAATATGTTTTTGTCGTTTTATCATACAATTTATCTTTGGTCCAAGTATACAATTTAGTTCCAAAAGATAAATATTTAGATTCTCCGGTTATTTCATATAGTAATAATGATGCCCATGCTGCTGGTCCATTTATACAAGTATTTCGTTCAAAACTTAACTCATATTGTTTGGCTGTTTCTTCATTATAGTCAAATTCACGCCATAATATACCGCCAACTTCATCCTCTTGCCAGCCACCATAAATGTAGTCCATAACTGCTTCGGCTTTTTCTAATAACGTTTCATCTTTTGTTGTTTCATAAGCTTTAATCAACCCGATTACAATCCATACATTATCGTCATAAAATGGCGGTATTTCTTCTCCACCTTTTGATGCATATACGAGATGATTGTCTGTTCTATTTAAAGATCTATACCAATCCAATTCATCCAGTGCATCTTGCAGTCTTGCTAAGTTAGTTTCAGTATTAGAAACATGATATAACTGATTAACGGCGGTAAAATAGGCTCCATAAGTCCATAAATTTGCACGCCACTTAAGCACTGAAAAATTATTTTCAGCAACATTTCCTAATATTCGTAAATGTTCATCTATTAATTCGACTTGTTCAACAGCGATATCCACTAGATTACCATGAATGTTATACGTATAATTTAGTGTCACTTTTGGTAGCTCCTCATCTGGATTTGGATTTTCATTACCATTCTCATCGGGTGGTGTATCGTTACAACTTACAATCATTAATCCAACTAATACAGTTAGTAGAATTAAACTTATTTTTTTTAACATAGTGTTCTCCCATCCGGTACTAATTTAACATGAACTCAAGTATCTATTTCATCAAAGTTTCAAGATTATCAAAGTTCTCATCAATAAAGTACGCAAATAAACTATTTGCCCATGAAAACCATTCTCTTGTAAAGTTGTTTGGATTATTTACATCAAACCCTTCATGCATTAAATGTGTATTTGCATGTGTATTCAATATTGTTTTTAGTAAAACTGATTTTTCATCTTTATTTTCAGTTGTCAATGCTTGTCCAATTAAAGATATATGCCAAATATATTGATCTGGAGTATGAGGGCTTCCCACGCCTTTAGCGTAAGTTCCTTCATAGTAGAAAGGATTGTCTTTACTTAAAATAAAACGTCTTGTATTTTGATAGATTGGGTCGTTTAAGTCAATATATTTTAAATAAGGTAATGCCAATAAACTAGGAATATTCGCATCATCCATTAAATTATAATTGCCTAATCCATCAATTTCATAAGCATATATTTTTCCATATTTTTCATGATCAACAATAGCGTGTTTTTGTATTGCCTCATTAATCTTTTTAGAGAGTTCTTTGACCTCTTTTATCAATGATGAATCATCAAGGTATTTAGCTAATATGTTTAGAGCTAAGACAACAAATTGATTGCCTGGAATAAAGTAATTGTATATACAAACATCATCAGATGGCCTAAATGCACTCCATACTAAATCTATATCATGATTGTAAGGCGCCCCATAACCACCATTTTGAGGTGAATGTTCAGGAATATCATCAGGTCTTAAAAACCAGTAGTCCGACTTATTTTCATGATCTAGTTCTTTTTTAAATGTATTTAGAATAGTTAAAAACCCGTCTTTAACTGTTTTTGTAAAAACCTTTTCGTTTTTAGTTTCTTGATAGTATAAATCCAATAACCATAGTGGGTAACAAAGTGAATCAAGTTCAAATTTTCTTTCCCATACCCATGGACCAATTTTAGGTAGGTCACTGATATGACCTAAAGCTTCATTTGGGGTTTCGATATATGCATTCGCATAAGGATCGATATTGATATACATGAATTGTCTTTCGATTAATCCTTGAATCATTTTATTCATATCTGAATCAATATTACACAACTTAATATAGTGTCTCACTTGAGCACTAGAATCTCGTAACCACATTGCTGGAATATCACCAGTAAAGACGTAAGTTGTGCCATCGTCTAAAAGTTTAGTAGTGGTTTCAAGAGTACTTAAAAATGTATTTTCATATATTTTCTGTAATTCTGGCCATTTTGAAAGGCGTTTTAATCTTTCATTTAACCATTTATATGTATTATGATAGGCTTTCATTTTACCTCCAAGATAGTGTAACTATTATAATAGGGTGCTTGGGAGGGCAAACCCTCCCAAGACTTGTATAACATTAAATCTTAATTATTTCTTTTTCTTAATAACAAATGTGTAAACTACAAATCCAGCAGCGCCTAAAACGATTAAGCCACCAACAATTGATAATACTACAATTGCCCAAGTTGGGAATCCATCACCTTCACCAGGTTCAGTAACAGGATCACCTTGACCAGGTGCTGATTGATTCTTAAGTTTTGTTAATAGTGCATCTAATTCAACGAGTGCTTGCGTAATTTCAGCATTTGTAGCGTCTTCATCAGCAATTAATGCTTCAATTTCTAAAATCTTTGCATCAACTTCATCTAATAAAGCTTTTGAAGCAAATAGTTGATTACTTGGAAGATCTTTAATATCTCCTACTAATTCTTTAACTTTAGCTCTTTCAGCTTCAAGGGCAGCTAATTTGTTTTGAAGTTCCGCTTTATCTATTCCTGGACCTTCTATTAATCCGCTTAAATCCCATTCAGGGGTATCGGCAGCAACACCATCAACCATGTGAACACCTAGATCACTTATTTCAGCATCTCTATAGTATTCTAACACATAAATATCTCCAACTAAGTAAGTTCTGATGTAACCAGCGGTGAAGTTTTGGAATGTAACACTTAATTCAACATCGTCGCCTTCATGTTCAACAGTTATGTCTACCTTGAAACTGTTCGCAACTGGGAATCCAAATGTTTTATTACCATCTAACAGTGCGTATTGAACTAGGATATCATCCTTAACTAATACAGCAGGCGTATAAGGTGTTTGCATAATAACTACAGTGAAATTTGCTTGACCCCAAACATTTGCGGTACTTAAACTCGGATTGAATCCTTGAGTTAACCCCACACCATTCCATTCGTGAACTAATTCAATCGCGTGATCGAACATTAAGCCTTGATCTTTCATATCAGTATATAACTGCATATAAGATTCATAAATTCTTAAGATTTCACCTTCAAATTCAGCATGTCCTATCTTTGCATTGTTTCTATTTTCAGTACGTCCTGCATCCTTATGAATTGGTCTACCTTTAAAGTCAACTTGAACAGATTCAGTATAAGTAGGTGTAACAGTTTCACCATCAATCTTAATGTATCCATATTTGAAGTTTTGGTAAATAACGCCTTCATATTCATATGGTCTACTGGTTGGAACACCTAATGAATCATTTCCATTTAATCCACCTAAAACTAACCATTCATCATATGATTTGCCATAGATTGAATATGCTGCGTTGTCATAAACTTCTTGCATAATGAATCCATGTTCGAATTCTTGAACAATAATATCAATAAATTCGTTTTGGTTAGAAGCATTTGGATATAATCTTTCGATTCTTGCAGCACCTAATGGTAAACCAAGTAAATGTCCGCCTCTATCCCATGTAAAGATATACGCATCACCAAATGAATCTTGAATTATTAACTTTTTAGCTCCATCTAAAGCAACTTTTACATTAACGTTTTGTAGTTCGGTAACCGTTTCATCTAAATAGCCAATGGTGTTTAACTTGTTAACAACTGTATTATCTGACTCATCAATTTGGAAGTGGAATAAAGTTGTAATAAGGTTATTATCATCTGCATAGATAGGTAAACCGTTAACTGCAATAGATTCTGCCATTGTTAATTTGGATGCTCTAAATGCTTTGAATAATGTTGCGTTTACCTCAATAATATTTGTTTCATTTTCATACCAGAATGATGCAGTTTCACCATCTGAATCAAAATTAATGAACTTATATTTGCCTTCTTGAGGAAGACCAGTTTCACTTCCATATATCGCAACAAATTTACGGTCTGGTAGTAAAATTGAATCAAAGCCTTCTGGACTCCAATTACTAAATACAAAACCATCAATTTCTGGTGCAGTTGGAGGTGTAGCAGGGTCGCCGTGGTTTACTTCTTCAGTTTTAAGAACGGTAACACCATCTTGGGCATACCAAGTTACAGTATGTTTGGCTTCAGCAATACCATGGGCTTCTAAGGCATCTTCAACTGTTTCATTAGCACCCATCCAAGTAATAAAATCTTCACCAGATACAACAGTCCAATTTGGTTGTCCATCAACTGGAACACCATTAAAGAATGCAATACCTGTTTCAAATATTTGATATGTAGCGTTGTATAATTCTTGACTATCTGCTAATGGTCTACCCATACCAGCATCATCAACAATAGCCCCAACGTTAAATAGTGGATCTAATGCATGTGGTTGATTGTACCAATAGCCTTGAAGTAAGAATACATTACCCCATCCTAAAGCAGGATAACCCTCAGCATGTTTGAAGATATGCCATAAACCAGATGATCCACCAGCACGACTTGTTAAATCATGAATACCACTATCGCCATATGGATCAGCTTCAGTTACTCTATAAGGTGTAATACCTGCTCTAAATAAATCACCTGTAGCATTTCTAAAGTTTTGAGTTATACGTAATCTTTCCCAACCAACTAAATACATATCACGATTTTTAGTTCCCCAGTGCCAGTTAATAAATCTTAGAGGTGTACCAACACGTCTATTAAGTTCATAACCTTGTGAGTCAACAACCCAACCTTCAACAAATTCAGCTACACCATCAACAATCTTAACATAACCAAATTCGAAGTTTTGATGTCTAACTCCATCTATATCCATTTCTATAGAAACTGGTGTACCAGTCTTAGAAAAATCAGCATTTCCATTGATTGCCTTAACTAAATCATAGAAATCTTTTTGAATTGAAGCAGCACCGTATTGGATGTTTTCTCCATGGCTATTCATCATAATATAACCATTTTCAAAAGATTGCATGTAGTATTGTTTAGCCGATGATGAGGCTGGACTAACTGGTAAACCAGTACCTGCAACTAAATCAATTGTTGTATAATCATACATTGTAACTGCTGATGTAGGTAAACCTAAAGACACCATATAGTTTTCTGCAAATTTATATGCAATTGAGAAGTCATTTAAGACCACTTCAGTTTCAAAGTCTGCACCGAGATCATGGAATACTGCTAATTCAGGTCCAACACCGATTTGGAACTCATAAGTCTTCATAACATTAGCTTCAAAGTAGAAAATACCTAAGTCAGTCACAAAGTATTCAACTTCACCAACTGTAATAATTCCTAATAATACCGATTCATTTTCAGTCCCTAATGAAGCCAAATATGCCGTAATACCATCAAAATTCTTAGTAAAGAATGCTTTACCGTCGACTTCATTCATAACGATAGCACCTTCATTTGGAATAATTTGATATAACATAACTCTAGTTCTATTTAATTGTACAGATTGTACAAATTGTTCTGGAATTTCAACAAATTCTGCTAAACCATAAACTCTATCAAATTCAGCTTTAACTGCTGCTTCATGGCCTTTAACCCAATCAGGTGATGTCCCTGGTGCAAATGCGCCAACAATTTGGTCTGCTGCAATTTCAGTTGTAAAGTAAGCATAAATAGTTAAATCTGCATCAACAGCAACTAATTTAGTAATAGGTTGTGTGAATTCAGCATCTAAATACCATCCAATAAAAATATAGTCTGTCTTTTCAGCTGCCTTTAATTCAATGTTTGAAACCACTGTAGCAACAGCAGGATTATCTACATGGTTTGTTCCACCATCTAGTACATATGTAACATCATATTCAATAGCTGTATATTGAGCTGTTACTGTAATATCACTGGTAACATTGTCAAATGCTACTGACCATTTACTAAATTGATAACCTGCTCTTTCAGGGGCATCTGGTGCAACTGCTGCTGTACCATGAGCCACATTAACTGTTTGAAGTAAAACACCTTCATGGTCATAAAACGAAACATCATGATGGGTTTCAGCGATTCCTTTTGCCAATAACGCAGCTTCAATATCTGCAGCGCCATCAAGCCAAGTTGCTAAGTCAGTGTATAAAACCGCCGCAACTTTATCAGAACCTTGTGATAAATCTTTATATACAAATGCTTTCTCAAATTCTTGATAAACAACATTTAGATAGGTTGTTTGTGAACCAATTGGCGCACCAAATACAGATTTGTTTTGCCAGAATGAAATTGGTTGTGTATGATGATCAAATGATACACCTATTTCAAAGGCATCTAACCACCAATTACCTTGGATAATATGTAATCTTCTGTTAGGAACATCAAATTTTTGAACTAACATATTACCACCATCTTCATGCGCGGTATGAACCGGATCAGTGATAGCAACGCCACTTCTAATAAGTTCACCTACAGCATTTCTAATGTTTTGTCCAACTCTTAAGTTTTCCCAAACAATATTGTAATCTGCGCCTAGCATGTTGTTAAAGTTTTCATGAGCACCAATCATTCTTGACATTTCAGTACCCAATTCATCAACAACTTTATCTAAGATAAATGTTGCCACACCAGATTCAACTTTCACATAACCATATTCAAAGTTTTGATATCTTATACCATTGTGAGTGAATTCAATTGATACTGGCGCACCAGTAACATTTAATGTCGCATTATTTTCTAGTGCTATTACTAAAGCGTACATATCATTTAATATTGGAGCTGCACCATGTTGAACAGCTTGGTTACCACCTAAAGCACCAGTTTCAACATTAAGTGTTCTAATTCTAGCTTGAATAATCCATCCATTTTCAAATTGTTGTGCAGTGTGTTCTTTTTCAGATGTAGATATCACATTATTAACGATTATATATCTACCATTAGAAGTCATATCTGCTGTTGTATATCTTTGACGTGTAACAGCAGTTATTGGCAATCCTAAAGATTCCATATATTGTGCTGCCAGTTTGTATGCTTTCGTATAAGCTACAAATGTTACATCACCATAATCTGCTGCTCCAACACCTACTCTTAGTTCTAGACGTTCAACAATGTTGGTACCAGGATTAGCTGGATCATCGATTACTTTAAAGATACCATTTGTATCTCGGCTTTCAGTAACATAATATGTTTCTCCGCCTGATACAACAATATCTAGTAAATAAGCTTTTTCAAATTCGTTAGTTTTTGTCAATAATGCTTGAATTTCAGCTAAAGCAACAGGATCAGTAACAACCAGTGCTTTTCCTTCTATTTCATTTAAGAAGATAGCGCCTTCGCCTGGTACTATTTGATAAAGTGAAATTCTTCCCTTTCCAAAATCGATTGATTGAACATATTCATTTGGAACATTAACAAAATTTTCTTGAGTATAAACTCTCATAAACTCAGCTTGAACTAATGCTTCATTGCCGTTTACCCAAGCAGGAGCCGCACTGGCAAACACACCGACCATTTCTTCAGCAGTCTTAATTTCACCAAACTTAGCATAAATGGTTTTTTGTTCAGTGATGGCTTCTAAATAAGTAATTGGTGTAACAAAATCAGCATCTTCATACCATCCTTCAAAGAAGAATCCGTCTTTTACAGCTGGTAATAATTCAAATACGGTTTCAATATTTGCAGTAGTTAGATTATCAACATGGTTGGTTCCACCATCTAATACATAAGTAATATCGTATTCAACTGGACTATATTGTGCAGTAACCGTTAAATCATATAAAACATTTGAAAAGTTAGGACTCCAACTTTCAAAAGTATAGTGTAATCTTGTTGGGCCACTTGGTGCAGTTGCGGATGTGCCGTGTGCTACATTAACTGTAGAAACTGCAGTGCCATCATGATCATTAAATGTAACAGCATGCGTTGCCTTTGCTATACCTTTAGCCAAAAGTGCCGCTTCAATTGATTCAGCGCCATCTAACCATGTTGTCATATCAGCCGCAAGGACTCTTACTGGTGTACTACCAGGTTTCATATCACGGTAACCAATGCCACCTTTAAATTCTTGATAGTAGACGTTATATATATTTTTATAGACATCAATTGGTCTACCAAGTCCATCAGCTGCATCAACAAACTGTCCAGTGTTTAGGTAAGGTAATAGAGGATATGCATCTTTATACCATGAAGTATGATATATAAAGAAATTCGCAGCCCCTAAGCTAGTCGCATTAGTTCCATCAGGATTTTTACCAACATTAAAGCTAAACCAAGTTCCATCAGCTGGTGCTTTTACACCTGAGTGAACTATTTGATTATCCGCTAAAGGCCCAGGTAAAATGCCATCTCTAATCAATTCACCAACAGTATCTCTATAATTTTGAGATACTCTTAATCTTTCCCATCCAAGACCATGAACTGGGTTATTATCTGCGTGACCGGTTCTAATATTATCCCAAGTTAAAGTAATACCAATTCTTCTGTTCATCGCAGTTCCCAAACTGTCAACAACTAAATCTGGAACAAATGTTGCCACACCAGATTCAACTTTTACGTGACCATATTCAAAGTTTTGATATCTTACACCTTCAACATTAAATTCTAGAGAAACAGGTGCGCCAGTAACAGATAAATCACTGTTTCCAGCCATTGCGGTTACAAGCGTATACATATCATTCATGATTGGTGCAGCAGCGTGTGAAACTTTTTGATGTCCACCAAGTGTACCAGTTTCTGGATTTGTAAGAATTTGCATTCTAGCTTGAATAATCCAACCATTTTCAAATTGTTGTTTTGTATAATCTTTTTCAGATAATACTTTATTACCATTGTCTAAAACATATGTACCGTTATTATTTAGATTCGGTGTAGTATAACGATATCTTGCAACAGCTGTCAGTGGTAAACCAAGTGGTTCCATAAATTGTGCTGCTAGTTTATATGCTTTAGTATATTCAATCCACATAATATCAGCATATGTACCCGTTCCAATACCTACTCTTAAATCTAAATATTCAGGCGTAAAAGTACCAGGATTTAATGGATCTTCAACTAGTCTAAAAATACCATCCAGGTTCCTTCTATCAGTGACGTAATATGTAGACCCACTTGATTCTACAATATCCATTAAGATGCCATTTTGATTATTATCAGTTTGTGCTAATAAGAATTCTAATTCTGTCAAAGCATCTTCATCTGTAATAACAAAAGGAGTTCCATCAATCTCATTTAAGAGAATTGCACCTTCTGATCCGATTTTTTGAATTAAAGCAACTCTTTTATGTGCTCCAAAACTAACTGAATTTACGAAATCAGCTGGTGTTTCAGTAAAGTCAGCGTCTTCATAAGCATCAGCAAACTTTTGTTGAACAGATGCTTCATGACCTTGTACCCAGTCAGGAACAGTCTCATCGATAACACCAACATTAGTAGGTACTGCTGCTTCTAAGTTAATTGGTTGAACACCACTAAGCAACGTAAATCCTAACGCGAATGCAACAACGAGAGTAAAAATAATACGAATTTTTCTCATTTTTTTCCTCCATATTTTATTCGTTCTTTGTATATGACATTTCTTACATCATAAATCTGTATTTATCCATCATTAATGATAGCGCTTTCCGAGTTTATGCCTTGTTTATCCACTCCATTCTCCTAATGTTTCATTTGTATTAAATGTTATATCATTATGGTTTAAATTGAAAAAATATCAATCGTTTCCCATCAAAATCATTATAACCGATATATGAAAACGATTGCAATTATTTAAAAACATTCATTTTATTTTATACCATTTAATACATTTTAAATGCGATAATGCGTTTTATAGAGTAATGTTCTGCCAATAAATGACTACCCTCTAACAAAAATAAAAGCCACATTAGCAGCTTTTATATGTGTATTAGTATGTTTTTATGGTTTATATAATGTCAATTTTGATGCAACTTCATCGACTCTGTCTGTAATAACCGGCGTTCCAAGTTGCGAAATATTAAATCCAATATACTCATTTGAACCCCAAACATTTTCATCAATTAACAGTTCTGAACTATTAATGTTAGCTGTTCTAGATGATACCGTGTATGTTTCACCAGATTTAGTGAAATAGATAATTCTAATTTGATACCCTTCTTCTAGTTTAATAACAGATCCAACCGGTAACTCTTCTTTACTAATAGGACTGACACCGACATATTTATAATGTAATGCACTTGGATCACTGCCACCGACTGATAGTTTAGTAGCATTCTCTAACCAAAAACCAATCGCGTAATCAAATTCGACTAACGTCATGTCATCTATTGGTATTTCAGGTTCAGGCTCTGGTTCTGGCCAGATACCTGTTTGTTCAGTTGTTTTAAATGGCGTATCATAGGCGTCATTGATTGCTTGTTTAATCTCATTTATATATGTATTAATATTCAAACCAACTGGTGCATAATCAATTAAAGTAATATCGATATTCGTAATTGATTTAACCCACATCATACCGGCAATATATTGTCCCATACCATTTAGATGGTAGCCATCTCTGGTTAGATTATCACCAACTTTGGTTTCTCTAACGTTTTGAATTGCTGTTCCTGAAGGGATTAAAAAATCAATATCTTGATTTGGCAAAACTTTTGATTGAACTGCTTCAGTAATCTTATGATACATATTGTCTTGGTCATTACCATAGTTTGGAAAATTCCAATGATCACTATCTTTGGCATATGCCCATGTCATATGAAATGCAATTTTAGTATCCGGATTAACATTTACTTTGTTTATTTCATAGATTAATTCTTTAAGATGTGGATCGTAGCTTTGTGAAATGCCACTTTGCCCGCTGACTTGTTGAATTACAATAACATCCCACATTTCCGATTTTAACGCTGTGCTTGCTTTATAAGACGGCGAAACCTTATAGTCTGTATTAGTCCATTCACGATACTCATAATTCGCAGAATCGTTTCTTAAGTTACTACCATGTTCAGCTAAACTAGTTCCACCAATATATAAATAAGCAATCTTAAATTCTTCTACGCCTATATCATTTA
>CAZYSQ010000020.1:0-22175 GCA_964649865.1 uncultured Acholeplasmataceae bacterium | reverse complement strand
ATCCGCTTTTTAGCGGATTTTTATTATCTTTCTTTTGCGGCAAAAAATAGTGCAATTGTCCCTGGACCACTATGGGCACCAATAACTGGACCAATATAATTAATAACTTTTACTTCTAAACCTAACTTTAGCGCTTCTACTTTTTCTTTTACATAATTAGCGCTCTCAAGATCATCACCATGAGAAATAAATACTAAGTTTGAAATTGATTGATCAATTGTATCAGCAAGCTTATCTACTAAAGTGTTTAAAGCTTTTCTTCTTCCAATAATTTTTAATCTTGGGATTAACTTACCTTCATTGTTAACATGTAAAACAGGTTTTACTTTAAGAAGAGAACCAATTACAGCACTAGCACCAGATAGCCTTCCTCCTCTTTTTAAAAACATTAAATCATCAACTGTAAACCAGTGGCCAATATTTAATTTAATACTTTCAACGTAATCTCTTACCTCTTCAATACTTTTTCCTTCTTGTTGTTTAAGTCCTGCTAAATAGACTAACAAACCTTCTCCTAAAGATGCAGCTAAAGTGTCAACTAAATATACTTTTTGCTTACTATCTTTAAAATGTTCTAAAGCAAGTCTAGCTCCATTATAAGATCCTGACAATCCACTAGAAAAAGATAAAATCAAGACATCTTTGCCTTTTTTAAACTCTTCTTCTATTATTTTAATATAGTATTCACTGTTTAGCTGGGATGTTGTGACTAAAGCACCATCTCTTAATCTTTGGTAAAATTCTTCAATAGGCATACTTTTATAGCCTAAATCATTTTCATATACATTTTCTTCAATATTAAAAGAAAGTGGAGCTAGTCTAAAATTAAATTGTTTTAAGACGCTTTCTGGTAAATCAGTACTTGAATTTATAATAATTGTATAACTCATTTTTTTAATCCTCGTTTTCTTTATTTTTTAATACTTTAATAATACTATAACTTTAATAGATTATCTTTTAAATCGCCTTCAAACTTTTTATTTAAGATCATCTTTATTTCTTCTTTGTATGGCGGATTATCATTTACATAAGGTGTTTCTAATATTTTAGGGATTGAGGAAAACTCTTCACTATAAATGACTTCTAGTAATGCATTAAAACCGATAAAACCAAAACCAATATTTTCATGGCGATCTTTTCTTGCGCCTACATCATTTTTTGAATCATTTACATGAAATACTGAAATATAGTGGTTTCCAACTATTTTATCAAATTCCTTCATAACCGCTTTAAAATTATTTTTAATATCATAACCGCTATCATGTGTATGACATGTGTCAAAACAAACACTAACTCTTGATTTGTCTTCAACCAAATTAATAATATCTCTTATTTCTTCAAAAGTTCTTCCTATTTCATTTCCTTTTCCTGCCATTGTTTCTAAAGCAATTCTAACATTTAAACCTTTTGTATTTTCAATTACTTTATTAACTCCTTCTGCAATCCAAATAATTGCTTGTTCTCTAGAAGAACCTACTGCAGAACCAGGGTGAAGCACTATTTGAGTTGCCTTCATTTTAGCACTTCTTTCAATTTCTTTTGTAAGAAACTCAACTCCAAATGCTCTTTTTTCTTCACTAGGGTTAGCTAAGTTCATAATATATGGAGCGTGAACAACAATATTTTTTGGATCTAGATTAGCTTCTTTCATTAACGTCAAAGCTTCTTCGATTTTTAATTGGTCAATTGGTTTTCTTAAAGTGTTTTGTGGAGCACCAGTATAGATCATAAAAGCATTTGCACCATAACTTATCGCTTCTTTTACGCTTCCTAACATCATTTCAGTGCCACTCATTTTTACATGTGAACCAAGATAAATCATTTTTTCATCCCTTTCTTGTGTCTAGCTTTTTTCAAAGCTTTTTTTACTTCTTCTTGATATTTCTTTTTATAGCCAGGTTTAACTTTTTTTGGTTTTTTAACGCTTCTAACTGCATTAAGTTCTTCTTCTGTTAATGTTTTTTGTTTTCTTTCTTTTAAAACTAGTTCATTACCTTTAATAGTGTATTCAGTAAACTTAATACCTTTTTTCTTAATATTTTCTATTTTTCTATTTAACTTATCTTCAAAAAATAAATAAACATTACCTTCTTTTAACATTCTTCCCGTTCTTCCACTTCTATGAATGTAGAATTCCAACTTATAAGGAAGATCATAATTAATAATATCTGTAATACCTTCAAAATCTAGTCCCCTTGAACCAATATCAGAACTTATCACATATTGATACTTTAACATTTTAATATCATTAATAATGTTTTTGCGCTGTCTAATAGGTATTAAAGAAGATAATCTATTAACGCTATATCCTTTTTCAATCATTTTTAAATAAAGTGGTTCTATATCTTCATTTTTACTTACAAAAATAAAGCATAAATAAGGTTCAATCGCATCTATCAACTTAAATAGTCTTAGCTCTTTATCCTCACTAGTGAATATTAAATGATGTTTTATTTTAAGTTCTACTTCAGTTCTTACATCAATTAATTCAACTTGGAAATATTTTTTAGCCCAACTTAATAAATGATCTGGAAGAGTTGCGCTATAAAGATAAATATTACCTGTTACTTTACTAACTAAGTTGTCAATTTGACTTAAAAAATCTAAATCAAAAAGCATATCTGCTTCATCAATTATTAAATATTTAATTAAAGTTGGGTTAATTAAGTTCTCTTTTAAAAAGTCTTCTAATCTTCCTGGAGTAATAACAACTAAATTAGGTTCGTTATTTTTATATTTATTAATACTTCTTAACCTATCTTCATTAGAAGTAATAACTTGTGATGTATATGGAGGGTTTAGCTCTTTTAAAACAGTTTTAATTTGAAGTGCAAGTTCAGTTGTTGGCACAATAATTAAAGCTTGTGATCCTTTATTTAAATCAATTTTTTTAATAAGAGGAATTAAGTAAGCTAAAGTTTTACCAGTACCTGTTGGAGATAACAAAATTGCATTTTTATTACTAATAAATGCTTCATTACTTTTTTCTTGAATTAATGTTGGTTTATTAAATCCTAACTCACTTATTTTTATTTTCAAATCTTTCATAACTACCTCTAATTTCTTTTCTTATTATATCATGAATACTATTACAAAAAAATTAAACATCACATTTTAAGACTATTAAACATATTGGCCTATTAAGAGGGCTCAGTAGTTAAATTTATTTGTTTATGATATAATTTAATCAAATAAAGAAGGAAGTTTTTTAAATGAATTATTGCCCGGATTGTGGTGAAAAATTAAATGAAGATCAAGATGTTTGCCTAAATTGTGGAAAAAACCTTACTTTAATTAAAAAAAATGTTGATACTAATGAAAGTGGAACTATAATTTATGGTATATTAGGTTTTATTATGCCTGTTTTAGGACTTATTTTATATTTAGCTCTTAAAAATACAAAACCTAAAAGCTCTAAAGCGGCTGGAATAGGAGCGTTATCATGTTTAGGAGCGTCCGTTGTGTTATTAGTAGTTTCACTTTTCTTAATTGTAATATTATTTGGTCTTTGGTGGATAGGTTGAAAACATGTTCTTGTAAGGTAAAACTAAAACCAAATAAACTAGAAGTTTTAATTTTATTATTAGCTACATCAATAATTCCATCTTCCATTTTAGCTTTTCTACTTTTAAAAAATAATAACTTTAATTACTTTAAATTTATAAGTTACTACTTTTTAATATTTTTAATTTTAATTACTATTTTTGATTTTTTATTAAATAAAGCTTATTTAGCTTTGTTTTTTGGTTGTCATGGCAAAAAAGAACGTTCATTTAAGTTCATTCATAAATACTTTAGCCTTTGTGCGAGATGTAGTGGTATTTATTTAGGAATTATTAGTTTTCCTTTATTACTTCTATTTAATTTTAACTATAACTATTTACTTTTATTTATGATTCCTTTAATTATTGATGGTATATTACAAAAAACCACATCTTATTTTAGTAATAATTTTAAAAGAGTTTTAACTGGCTATTTGTTTGGTATAGCTTTTATAGTGCTACTTTCTAATATTTTTTATTATTATTCATTATTTATTATTTATCTTAGTCGTCTTATTTATAGTTAACAAGATAGTCTAATTATGATATAATTAAGTAACAAAACAAAAAAGGAGATAACTATGAAATTTTGCAGTAATTGTGGAAATCAAATAAAGCCAGAGCAAGATGTATGCCTTAATTGTGGGAAAATAGTTAATTCAAATAAAGCTAAAGTGTCTGAAAAAGATACTGGTCATATTGGTTGGGCCTTTTTAGGATTTTTTGTCCCTATTGCAGGACTTATTCTATATTTAATTTGGATAGATGAAAGGCCTTTAGATGCTAAAAAAGCAGGAAAAGGCGCTTTAATTAGTGTAATTGCTAGTGCTGTTATATTTATGCTTTATGTAATACTAGCTTTTGTTTTCTATGTAACAATGTTTAGTTAATAGTTTATTTAAATATATTAAAAAGGAGGAGACTCTTAAATGAGTCTTAGTGAAAAAATGAAGTATTGTGTAAATTGTGGTGCTCAAGTTAATGAAAATCAAGAAGTATGTTTACAATGTGGTAAAGTTTTAGTTAGTAAACACAAAAGTGCTGGAGCAAATGACGATGGCGGTTTTAAATGGGGTTTACTAGGATTTTGTATTCCAATCGCAGGTTTAATCTTATTTTTTATTTGGAAAGATGAAAAACCATTAAATGCAAAAGCTGCTGGATTAGGGGCATTAATTTCTACTATTCTTGGTGTTATTTCTGTCGTTCTTCAAGTAATAGCTCTAGGAAATTTAATGTAACTTTAAAAGATGATTGTAAATGAAATCAGGCCAAGTGGTTTTTGTAGTGGAGTTGCAAGAGCTTTACAAGTTGTAAAAAATGCAATAAACGATGAAAATATTATAAAACCACTTTATACTTTAGGCTTAATTGTTCATAACAAAAAGCTAAGCGAAGCCTTAGCTTCTTTTAATGTTATTTCATTAGACCAAACTAACAAAACTAGACTAGAACTAATTGATCAAATAAATGGTGGGACTGTTGTTTTAACTGCTCATGGCGTTAGTGATTTAGTAAAAGAAAAGTTAAAAGAAAAAAATATTCCTTTTCTTGATGCAACTTGCCGAGATGTTTATAAAGTCCATGAACACATTAAAACTCACCTTGAAACTCATGAAATACTTTATGTCGGTAAACCGCATCATCCTGAGGTTGAAGGAGTGTTAGGCATTGATCCTAATATTACATTAATTACTAACTTAGATGATGTAAATAATTTTAGTAAGAAGACTACAAAACCTCTTTATTTAACAAATCAAACTACTTTATCTTTATTTGATGTTTATCCAATTATAGATGAACTTAGTAAAAGATTTGAACTTAAATTTGATAACGATATATGTAATGCCACAACAATAAGGCAAAAGGCAGTAATTGAACAACCACAAGCTGATTTATTAATAGTTGTTGGTGATAAATTATCAAGCAACACTAATAAATTAAAAGAAGTTAGTCTTCGCGGTAAAAAAACATCTTATCTAGTTGAAAGTGTTGAAGATATTAAAATAGAATGGCTTTTAAACATTAATAGCATTAATGTTACAAGTGGTGCCTCTACACCAAGAGCTCTAACTAAAGAAGTTATTAATTACTTAAAACGTTTTAATAAAAACGATCCTACTACATGGGATAATAGATCAATGTTAACATATAGTGATATTTTAAAATAAAAGTGAGTTTATGACTCACTTTTTTCATCTAATTCTTGATAATTAAAAATTGTTCTATCTTCTTTTATTTCATTTAAATGGATAATGTTAGAAAAACCTACTCCTATTAAACGGTAAGATTCTTCAATAAAAAGCTCATCAAATAAGTCTTCCGTTGTTTCAAATAGTGTGAAATAATCGTTAGTTTCTTTAAGAAAGCTTTTCGTTTTAGTTCTTGTTTCAAATTTATTATTTCTTAGTTTTACAAAAACACTTCTACATAATAATTTCTCGTTTAATAATCTTTGATATGTTTTTTTAAATAACAAGTCTAGTTCTTCTTTTAATAAATCTCTATTATCCATGTCAAATGACAAAGTATTTTCGTTTGAAATTGATTTAGGTATTTCATATTTATAAACATCAACGAAGTCAGTTGAATTTCCTAACAAATCATCTCTACTTGCATAATAACCATTTTCTCCGATAGCTTTAATAATGCTTTCTTTGTTTTTAGGGTCCATAAAATCTTTTATTGTATAAATTCCTGCTTCATTTAATCTTTCTTCAGTTTTAGTTCCAATACCATGAACTTCTCCTACTTCAAGAGGATATAAAACGGTTTTAACATCACGTTTTCTTAAAATTGTAATACCAAGTGGTTTTTTTAAATCTGAAGCCATTTTAGCTAAAAATAAAGTTGGGCCAATTCCAATGCTTGCAGGTAATTGTTTTTTAAGTAACTCTGTTTGAATTTCTTTTGCTAAAGCCAGGGGGTCTTTTAAGTCAATTACATCACTAACATCTAAGTATGCCTCATCAATTGATGCTTGAAGTAAATGTTTAGTAAAACCTTTAAGTGTTTCTATAAATATTTCTGAATATTTTTGATACTCTCTTCTTTTATTTGAGACAACAATTAAGTTAGGATATTTTTGATAAGCTTCATAAACACTCATCCCACTATGAATACCATATTTTCTTGCATTATAAGATGCGGTTGTTAAAACGCCTGCTCTAGAAAAGTTCATTCCCCCACCAACTGCAAATACTTTATTTTTTAAATTAGGATCTAAAATCATTTCAACGCTTGCGTAAAAAGCATTTAAATCAACATGAAATATAATCTTTGCTTTTTTATTCATAATAAATCCTTTCATTTTTTAAATCATATGTTATAATAATAATGCAAAACGAGGTGAAACAATGGCTAAAAAAAATGTATATCAAAAACAACCTAAACCAAAAGATACTGATACTAAACCAGGAGAAATTCCTACATTTAAAAGTCCTGCAAAATCAACTTGGGGTAGAGTAACAATTATTGTTATTATCGCAGCAATGGTTTTAATACCTCTAATTAGTTTAATAGTTATGCTTGCGACTAAAAATTAAGCCAAAAGGCTTTTTTTTATTTTAAAAGTTCTTTTGCGTGTAATAAAGCTCCTTCAGTTAAGTTAGAACCACTTAACATGTAAGCAAGCTTATATACTCTATTTTCACCACTTAATAATTCTAAAACAGTTTTTGTACGATTGTTAATTAGTTCTTTACTGATATGATAATGAAAACTAGCTTTACTAGCAACTTGAGGTAAGTGTGTAATTGAAATTACTTGCATCTCATTTGCTAGTTTTTTTAATGAGGTAGCTACTTTTAAAGCTGCATTTCCTGAAACTCCCATATCTATTTCATCAAAAACCATTAAATCAAGTTTATTTATTTTCGCAAATAAAACTTTAAAGGCAAACATACTTCTAGATAATTCTCCACCAGAGGCAACTTTATAAAATGGTTTTAAAGGTTCACCTTCATTTAAGCTAATTAAAAAAGTAACTTCATCAATACCATTATTATTAAGTTCTACTTCTTTAAAATCAACTAAAAAGTTAACGTATTTTATATCAAGTTCTTTAAGTAGTGTAATAAAATCATCTTTAATAATTAAAGCTGTTGCTTTTCTTTTTTTAGAAAGATGCTTAGCTTTCTCAAAAACTCTTTGATAAGCCTTTTCCATCTTGTCTTTTAACATTTTTAGATAACCATCAAAATTTTCATTTTTAAATATTTCAGCTTCAATATCTTCTAAATATTTTAAGAGTTCTTTTAATGATTTTTGGTATTTCTTCTCAATATCTTTTAAAAAGAAATATCTTTCTTCTAAACTTTCAAGTTGTAATAAAGAAATGTCTTTTACTTCATCAAGTTTGTTATAAACTTCATTTTTTAAATCGCTTAATTCATAGTATGAACTTTCAACTCTTTCTTTAATATCTTTTAAGTTATATTTCTCTATTAAAGAAACAGCCTTTAAAGCGTCATATAAAGTATTTTCATCATCTATTTTTAAAAGATTTTGATAAATAATTTCTAAATTAACTACAATCTCTTTTTGATTAGCAAGTGTGTCTATTTGTTCTTTTAAAGAGTTTATTTCGTCTTCGTAAAAGTTAGCTTTAGTTAACTCATCTTGAATATCTTTTAATTCTTCTAGTTTTTCTTTTTTAGTTACAGTCTCTTTTAAAGCTTCTTGGTAATCTTTTTTTCTTTGTTCATAATCATACTTTAAAATAGTATATTCATTTAAGTCTTTATTTAAATTAGCTAATGTATTTAATAATTCAAGCGAAGTTTCTGGGTTAATAAGTGAGATTGTGTCATGTTGTTCATGAATATCACCAATTAAATATGATAATTCTCTTAAAATTTGTAAAGTGACTAATTTATCATTAATTAAAACTTTATTATTACCTTTGTTACTTAAAATTCTTTCAATTATTAAATCATCTTTAAATAACTCTTTTTGTCTTAAATAATTATTTACTCTTTCATTATTATTAATAAAGTGAGCACTTAAATAAGCTTCTTCTTCACCATATCTAATTTGGTCATTATCAGCTCTTTTTCCAAATATTAAATTAAGCGAATCAATAATTAAACTTTTACCTGCACCTGTTTCACCAGTTAAACAAGTAAGTTCACTAGAAAATTCAATTTCAAGATCTTCAATTATTGCTAAATTTTTAACTTTTAATTTTTTAAGCATTTTTTACCCCTATTAATATATACTCTTGATTTCCTTTTTTTCCTTTAATGTTTGCTTTTTTATAATTAACTATTTTAATACCAAAATCAGTTATTTCATTAATAGCTTCTTTTAACCTTTTTTCTACTACTTTATTATCTTTAACAATTCCTTTTTTTAAATTAGTTTTACCTACTTCAAACTGAGGTTTATAAAGTATTACAAACATTTCTGCGCTATTTTTTAAATGTTTAATAATTGGTAAGACAGATGTAAATGAAACATCTATCAAAATAATATCTCCCATTAGATTACTTACAGATAAAATGTTTGTGTTTTCAAACAATTTTATTCGGTGATCATTTCTTAAACTCTCGTCCATTTGATCTGTGCCTACATCGTATGAATAAACTAACTTAGCACCATATTTTAAACTACAATCTGTAAAACCACCAGTTGATGAACCAACATCAATAACTACTTTATCTTTAAAGTCTAAATTAAAAGACGTTATCGCGTCTTCAAGCTTTAATCCAGCACGAGAAACATATTTAAAACTATTTATAATTACTACTTCATCTGTTTCTTTTACTAAGTAGCTTGGTTTTATTATTACTTGTTCGTTTACTAAAACATCGCCATTTTTTATAAGTTCCAAACCTTTAGTTCTAGTAATATCTTTATGTCTTTGCAAATATACATCTAATCTCATAAGTGCTCTAATAAATCAGCTAAACTAACTTTAGCCGCCTTTTTGTTTTCTAAAACAGTTCCTTGATCAATTACTTTATTATAAGCATTTACTAAAACAACATTATTTTTTAAATTGTTTTTTGCACAAAAATCTAAAATTAATTGTCCTAAACTACCACTCGCATGAATTTCTTCATAAACTATAACTTTTTCGTGATTTACTAGTATTTCTTTTAAGAGTTCATCATCAATTGGTCTAATATATCTTGCATTACAAATTGTGTAATCTAAATTATCTCCGATAACCAATTCTTTTATTTCATTTAAAACAGGTCCATAACTAATTATGGCGCCTTTATTACCTCTATTTATAATTTCCCAAGAAGGTTTTATTGGTTCTACTTCGATAATGTCTTCTTTTTTAGTATTTCCTCTTGGATACCTAACCACAAAAGGACTTGTTTGCTTGTAAGCATATTTAAGTAGACCTGCAGCTTCTTTAATATCTCTTGGCATTGTAATTATTACATTAGGCATAGTTAAAAACATCGAAACATCGTAAATTCCTTGATGGGTAGAACCGTCTTCGCCCACAAAGCCAGCTCTATCTATTCCTATAACTACTTTTAAGTTAGGTCTAGCAATGTCATTTAAGATTTGATCAAAAGCTCTTTGGGAAAAAGTAGAATAATATGATAAAAACACATTAATATTGTTTAGTGACATCGATGCAGCCATAATTGCTGCATGTTCTTCTGCAATACCAACATCAATTATTTTATTTGGATATTTAACTTGATAACTTAAAAACTTAGATCCAACAAGCATTGCTGGCATAATAACGTAAATGTCTTCTTTTATTGTTAACTCTTCAATAATATTTGAAATTGCTTCACTCCAAGAAAGATTATTTTCATTATTAAGTTCTAATCCTAATTCTAGATCAAAAGGACTAACGCCATGGTAGTTACCTTCCTCATCATTTTCCGCTTGTTGGTAGCCTTTCCCTTTTTTTGTTACAGCATGAATTACAACAGATTTTTTTAATTTTTTCGCTTGTTCAAAAGCTTTAATTAACTCATTTATGTTATTGCCATCAATTGGCCCCAAATAAATATAACCCATATCTTCAAAAATATTTTTTGCTTGAAGAAGTGCTTTTATAGCTCTTTTTATTTTAGCTAAAAAGTTATAAATAAATTTTGGTGTTATTTTCTTAAAACCGCGTTTTACTTTGTTTAAAGAATTAGATCCTCTCATTTTCGCAAGCATTTTAGAAAATGAACCTACATTTCCTGAGATACTCATCTTATTGTCGTTTAAAACAATTATTCCTTTTAAATCTTTTTCTCCAGCTAAAATATTTAAAGCTTCCATGTTTGTGCCATTAGTAATAGATGCATCACCAACTACTGCTACAACATTATTGTTAATGTTTTTTAGTTGATTAGATTTTAAGTATCCCATTAAGGCTGAAATTGAAGTTCCAGCGTGACCTGATTCCCATTTATCATGAATTGATTCTTTATAATTAGCATAACCAGATAGTCCATTTTCTTTTCTTAAACTATCAAATTCTTTAGCTCTCCCAGTAAGTATTTTATGAGTATAACTTTGATGAGAAACATCAAATATTAAATCATCAACTGGTGAATTAAAGCAGTAATGGAGTGCAACTGAAAGTTCAACAACTCCTAAGTTGGAAGCTAAATGTCCACCTGTTTTAGAAATTTTATCAATTAAAAACAAGCGAATTTCTTCAGCTAGTTCTTTTAACTCTTTTTTTGATAAATCTTTTAAAAACGAAGGATCTTTAATTTCCTTTAAATCAATCATTCAATATCAAACTGTTCTTCTTTCTCTGTCATTTTAACTGTTACAAGTTTTTCTGATTGTGATAAAAGTTCATAACATTGTTTAGATAATTCTAAGCCTTCATTATAAAGCTTAACCGCATCATCTAAACTAACTTCTTTGTCTTCTAATTTTTTCACTACTTCTTCTAATTTTTTTAGTGCTTCTTCAAATGATAATTTCATACTAAATTCTCCTTTTTAATAACTTTTGAAAATACTCGTCCATCTTTTAAATAAGTTTCAATAACTTCATCTACTTTTACTTCTTCTACAGAAGTTAACCTCTTTTTATTAACCTCAGTAATTGAATAACCATGACTCATCAGTTTTAGTGGATTTAAATTTTTTAAAGAATTAAGAGATAAAGAAAGTTTTTGTTTATTTAAATTAATAATGTTTTCAAAATTATTATTTAGTTCTTTATCTAACCCTTTAACCTGATTTTCTTTGCTTCTTACAATTTCTACTAAATCTATTTTATTAAATGAATTTAATAATGTTTGGTATTGTTGTTTTTTAAAATCTAATCTCCAGTTAAAGTTTCTTTTTAAATCTTCATCCAATTTTAAATAATATTTCTTTTGTTCGGTAATACTTTTAAGTGGATGTCTTAAACTAAGTCTTTCATCTAAGTAAGCAAGTGCAGTTTGTTTAGTTTTAATAATATTATTTAAATAATTTGTTATTATTGAATGATAATTAATTATTTCTCTTTTTAAATTATTAACATCAGGTGTTGCTAGTTCTGCGCCTGCTGTTGGTGTAGGTGCTCTTAGATCACTTACAAAATCACTTAACGTAAAGTCAGTTTCATGTCCTACAGCAGAAATAATAGGTATCTTGGAATTAAAAATCGCTTCAACAACTTCTTTTTCATTAAAAGACCATAAATCTTCAATTGAACCTCCACCTCTACCAACAATTAACACATCAACTAGACCTTGTTCGTTAGCTTTATTAATATTACTAACTAAATCAGCTTTAGAGCCTTCTCCTTGAACTAAAGTAGGATATAAAATTACTTTTACAAGTGGATATCTCCTTTTAATTGTATGTATTATATCTCTAATTGCTGCCCCTGTTGGAGAAGTAATTACTCCAATTGCTTGAGGATATTTAGGTATTTCTTTTTTATGTTCTTCTTTAAAATAACCACTTTCTTCAAGCTCTTTTTTTAACTTTTCATATGCTAAATAAAGAACACCAATACCATCAGGTTCCATTTCATATACTTGAAGAGAGTAACTTCCAGATGGCTCATAAACATTTAAGCTACCATATACTAAAACTTTATCTCCATCTTTTGGAGAAAAGTTTAATTTGCTTGTTTGAGATGAAAACATGATTGCTCTTATTTGAGAGTTTTCATCTTTTAAAGAAAAATAATAATGACCTCTACTATGCTTAGTTAAATTAGAGATTTCTCCACGCAAATAAACTCTTGATAAATGAGTATCATTTTCAAGAACATATTTAATATATTTTGTTAAAGCAGTAATGGTCAAATATTTTTTTTCTTCCACTTTTAAATCCTCTTTTTAATATTTTCTAGTAGTCTATTATTAAACTTGAATTGTTTATCATCAATATCACTTATCTCTTTAGTAATTTCAATTGCTTCATTGATAACAATTGGTTTAGGTGTGTCTGTAAACCTCATTTCATAAGTTGCAAGTCTAACAATAGCTCTGTCAAGATAAGAAAGTCTATTTAAAGAATAGTTTTCTAAACTATTTTCAATAATATCATCTATAGTTGCTAAGTTTTTTAACACTTCATTAAAAATATTTGAAGCCTCTAGTGAACTTTTATTATCCTGACTATTTAGTAAGTCGTACTGATATAAACAATTTATAACTTCAATACGTAATTTTCTTCTTGCCATATTCATACCTCAGTATTCATTTTAACATATATGTTAAAAATTTATAAAAAAAAGATACAATATTAAAGTAATTGTATCTTAATTATTTTAGTTATTTGATCTAATTCTTGCCCATGAATCATCTATAAATGCTTTAGCAGCTGGAACGAATCTAAACAATTCATCATTTTCATGTCTAACTACTTTATAAGCATCAATTAAATCATAAAGTTCCCCATCTTCAGAAATCATTTCTTCATACACGTCTTTTCTTGGGCTTTGGTACATTATTTCTAAAGTATTATTTAATGCATTTTCATAAGTAGATATGTAGTTAATAAATGCATAAACAGTGTCTAAATCGCTTGATTCCTTTGGAATTGCGAACGCATCTACAAATACGTTAGTTCCAACTAATGGTACAAAAAATCCTAAGTCTGGATTGCTATCCATTAAGTATACTGCGTCTCCTGAATATGTTAATGAGATATCGTATTTTGACACTTTCATATCATCTAAAATTTCATCGGTTAAGAATACTACATTTTGTTGCCTTGACATAGCAGTTAAGTAAGCTTCGGCTTCTTCAAGTTCACTTCTTGTTGCTGTATTTCCAGAATAGCCCAATTGCTTTAGTGCTACGAAAAATCCATCTCTTGGTGAATCATACATAACAATTTTTAAAGTCTCATTTCTAAAAATGTTCCATTCTTCCGACTCTAATAATGATAATTGAACTGTTTTAGTATTATAAAGAATACCTAAGTTCCCCCAAAAGTATGGGATACCATAATCTAAAATTGGAAATTCTTCTCCTAATTCATCTAATAAACTTTTTAGTTCATCAGGGAAACTTGTTTCTTTATTTAATTCTGTTACTTTAGTCCAATCAATTGGCTGTAACAAATCTTCTTTAATCATTTGTTCGATCATATAATCACTTGGTATTACTAGATCAAACCTTTCTGTTTTTAACTTTGTTAAAGCAGCTTCATTAGAATCAAACGGAACTATACTAACTTTTTTTCCTGTTTCCTTTTGAAAAGCTTTTACAATACTTTTATCGATATAATCACCAGGCATTAATATTTTAATATCTGCGCCTTTACATGATACTAGTGTAACTAGTGCGATTACACTAATAATTAAACTTAATATTTTTTTCATTTAAACTTCCTCCCTTTTTACACTTTTTACAGTTCTAATATAATTAATTACAACTACAATAGTTATAATAAAAATCATAATTGTTGATAATGCATTTATACTTGGATTGACTCCCCTTTTTAAAGTATACAAATAAATTGATATATTTGTCTTTGACCCTGCTGTGAAATACGATATCACAAAATCATCAAAGCTCATAGTAAATGAGATTGCCAACGCTGCTACAATTGCAACTTTAATTTGTGGCAAAATTGCATGTCTTAAAGCTTTAATTGGTGTTGCTCCTAAATCCATTGCTGCTTCAACAAGGTTTGGATCTAAACTTCTAACCTTCGGATAAACAGAAATTATAACATAAGGAAGACAAAAGGCAATATGAGCTAATAACATTGTAAAATAACCTTTATCCATTTTAAGTGACTGAAATAATAATAACATTCCAATAGCAGTTACAATTTCTGGGTTTACAATAGGAATATTGTTTATTGTTAAAACTGCATTTCTAAAACCTTTTTTATGCCTTGCTAGTGCAATTGATGCAAACGTACCAATAATTGTTGAAATAACTGTTGCTAAAATTGCAATTACAAAGGTCATAATTACAGTTTCCATGATTGCCTCATCTTTAAATAATTCACCATACCATCTAAAAGAAAAACTTTTAAAATTTGTTAAGCTATTATCACTGTTAAAAGAGAATATAATTAAACTAACAATTGGCAAATAAACAAACAATAAGACTAATCCAATTACAACTATATCAATAGTTTTAAACTTATTCTTTTTCATATGCATCACCACCCTTATTACGATCAAATCTCTTAGTTAAGATAACCATCAACATAATAATGATTGCTAAAACAATTGCAATTGCAGAGCCATAACTCCAGTTCCCTGCTTTAAGAAATCTATCTTCAATCAAATTACCTATTAAATATTTTCCTTCTCCCAAAATTTTTGGAATAACAATAGTTGTTGCTGCAGGTAGTAAAACCATTGTAACACCTGATAAAACGCCACCTACTGATAAAGGTAAAGTTACTTTAATAAAAGTTAACAAATTGTTACCGCCTAAATCCGCACTTGCTTCATAAAGCAGGGGGTCAATTTTTGATAAAACTGTATAAATTGGTAAAACCATAAATGGTAAAAAAACATAAACCATTCCTATAATAATTGCAGTATTTGAGCCAATAATTGCTGGACTAATCATTTCAAATATTTGTTTCCAGGCTAATACTCTAATTAACATATTAATCCACATTGGTGCAGTAATAATTAAAATTAATAAAGCTTGTCTTTTGGCTGTTTGTCTACTAATTACAAATGCTAAAGGATAGCCAATAATTAGTGTTATTAAAGTAGTAACTAACGCTAAAACTATTGAATCTTTCATTACTTTAACAAAAGCTGCTTCCTTAAAAAACATGCCAAAGTATTTAAAAGTAAATTCGTAATATAAATTACCTACATTTTCAGTAATGGAATAAAAAACTATCAAAACTATTGGAATGACAATTAAAACTAATAAAATTAAGTAATAAGGCCAGCCAATTAATTCAACCGGTTTAATTTTTCTAGCTTTAAGCCGTTCTTTTTTTAAAGGTTCAATTTTAAACATTACCATTTCTCCATAACATGAATATCTTCTTTATAAAAAGAAATAGAAACTTCTTTACCTTCAGGCTGAAAATCTGTTGTATGAATTGTATAAACTCTATCTGGTGTTTTTACGTCTATTTCATAATGTACACCTTTAAATGCCACACTATCAACTATTCCGTCAATAAAACCTTTGCCTTTTTCAACTATATCTAAATCTTCAGGTCTTAAAACAATATCCACTACTTCATTCTTTTTAAAACCATAATCAACACATTCATAATCTTTATTATCCCAGTTTACTAAATAATCGTCTTTCATAACTCCTTCAACAATATTTGACTCACCAATAAATTTAGCAACAAACTTATTTACTGGTTCATTATAAATATCTTCAGGTGTTCCTACTTGTTGAATTTCACCTTCATTAATAACAACTATTTTATCACTCATTGTTAAAGCCTCTTCCTGATCATGTGTTACAAATAAAAAGGTAATTCCTGCATTTTTTTGAATTTCTTTAAGTTCATATTGCATTTCTTGTCTTAATTTTAAATCCAGTGCTGCTAAAGGTTCATCTAATAAAAGTATTTTTGGTTCATTAATTAAAGCTCTTGCAATCGCAACCCTTTGTTGTTGACCTCCAGACAGTTTATGAACACTACGTTCTTCAAAGCCAGTTAAACCAACCATTTTTAAATACTTTCTTACTGCTTTATCAATTTCTTGACTTTTTTCAACTTTGCTCCTCTTATCTTTTGGATCTTTTTTTATTTTTAACCCAAACGCAACATTTTCATAAACATTTAAATGAGGAAATAAAGCGTATCTTTGAAAAACTGTATTAGTTGGCCTTTTATGAGCTGGAACTTCAAGTAAATCTTTACCCATTAAAGTAACTTCACCACTTGAAGGTGTTTCAAAACCTCCAATGATACGTAAAATAGTTGTTTTACCACAACCACTTGGGCCAAGCAAAGTAACAAACTCGTTTTCTAATATTTCTAAGTTAATTCCTTTTAAAACTACTTGTTCTCCAAAGGCTTTTGTAACATTATCCAATCTAATTAACTCTTTCATTTTACGCTCCTTTTTCATGTTTAAGAAGATTAAACATTCTCTTTTATTAATGGCTTTAAGAAGCCCTTTTTTATTATCATTGTTTAATATTACTAAACCTTAAGTAAAGTTAAAATAAACATGACAATATTATTATAATTAATAATAATTATATGTCAACATTTTTAATTAATATCTTTAAAATAATACCTTTTTATAAAAAAAACGCAACATTTATTTGCTGCGTCTTAACTATATTTTTAATTATTAACTTTATCTATAAATTGTCTTATATCTTCAATCATTTTTAAAGTTGCGTTTGCACCACCAGTAATTGTATACCATGATTCGGGGTGAAGATAATAAACATAATTATCTTTAATCGCATCTACATTTTTAAGTGCTGCCTCTTTTAAGAATGTATCATCTGATTGGTGGTTTTCAGTAATCACATTTCTATCCATCATAAATATTACTTCTGGATTTACTTCATGAATATATTCAACGCTATCAATTGAACTTGCACCATGGCTATTTTCATTTAGTTTATCTCCGTTTGGATCAGACTCACCAAACCCAAACTCATTAAACAAAATCCCATATCTACCCGTTTTACCAATTCCAACCGATAACTTGTCCCCGTTTAATTGTAAGAACATTGCTCGGTAATTTTTAGCAACTTCTTTAATATCATTAAACTCTATTTCAAATTGAGTTATTAGTTCTAAAAGCCTTTCTCCTGCATTTGTAAATATTTTGCTTAAATTATTATAGATACGGGCTTGATTTTCTAATTTATATGTTGTTAATGAAGCATCTAAAACATTAATATACGGGTATTTTGTTTTTAACTCATTATAAAATTTAGCACTTCTTCCATCTAAAATAATTAAATCAGGATTAATAAGTTCAATAATGTTAAAGTCAGGTTCAAATAACGTTCCAACATCATAATACTTTTTATCATTAAACTTATCTAACATTTGTGCTAAAGGTTGGCCATCTTTAGGAAGTCCAAAAACCTCAATTTCTAATGTCTCTAGCCCTAAATAATTTAAAGTGTCTGCAACTCCTAATGAATATGTAATTACTTTTTTGGGATTTACGTAAAAATCTTCAGTAACTTCTACTCTTTTATAAACTTCAGTTTCACCATCCATTTTATCAAACTTAGAAACAGTGTGAGTAATACTAACCTTTTCGTATCCATCTTTATCATTTATTAAATTTGAATTACAAGCAGCTAAAACAAAAACTACCGCTAATACCAATATTATAAAATTAACTTTTTTCATAGTAATCTCCTTTTATAAATTTATCTCTTTTTTTAATGTTTTCATATTTTCTTCAAAATATTCATGATAAACACATATCTTTTTACCACCAACACCGGCAATACAAAAATCATGATCAAAAATATTATCTAAAATGCTTTTATCAACAATCTTTTCAGGAGTCCCTTCATTAACAATAACCCCATCTTTCATTGCAACCAAATGACCACAAAATGCTGAAGCAATATTAATATCATGCATTACAATTACAATTGTTTTATCAAAGTCTTTTACTAAATTTTTTAAAATAGTCATCGTTTCAACTTGATATCTCATATCTAAGTTATTTAATGGTTCATCTAAAAATATATATTTAGTGTCTTGAGCTAACACCATCGCAATATAAACTCTTTGTTGCTGACCACCTGATAATTCATCTATATACCTATCTTTTATATTTGTTAACTTTAAATAATTTATTGCTTCGTTTATTTTTGCTTTATCTACTTCTGTTAATCTACCTAAAGAATGAGGAAACCTTCCAAAAGAAACTAACTCTTCAACTGTTATTTTTAAGTTAATATTATTGTTTTGTCTTAATACTGATATTTTTTTAGCAATCTCATTTGATTTAATCTCTTTAATGTTAACTCCGTCTAATAAAACTTCACCATCAAGCGGCTCTATCAACCTAGAAATTACCCCAATTAAAGTTGATTTTCCTGCCCCATTAGCCCCAATGAGTCCAGTTATCATACGCTCTTTTATTGTTAAACTAACATCGTTTAACACTTGTTTTTTACCATATGCTTGAGAAATATTTTTAATTTCAATCATCTTTTATTCTCCTTTACTAAAATTAATAACAAATATGCTCCTCCAATAAAATTAATAATAACTGTTACTGGCGTTTTAAACTTAATTAGTTCTAAAACAACTTGACCTCCAACAATTAAAATAATCGCAATTAAACTAGAGGCTAACATTAAAGTTTTGTGTTTATTTGTTTTAAAAATTTCTTTTGCTCCATTAACTGCAATTAATCCTAAAAAGGCTAACGGACCTACTAAAGCAGTTGAAATTGCGACTGAAATAGTAATATAAATTAAAGTTTTATTAACCTTTTTATTATAATTAACTCCTAAATTAATAGCACTACTTTCTCCAAGGGCAATTACGTCATAGTACTTATGTTCTAATACAAATCCTATTAACAAAACAATTAACAATGGTACACTGTAAAATACTAAATTTTCATTAATTGCATTAATGTTAACATTAGTAATTGATATTACATTTAAAAAGTCTTCTGGGTGCATAAATGTTTGAATAAAGTGAGTTAAACTACTCGCTAGAGAAGTTACAACCAACCCAAATAATAGTAGTAAAATAATATTGTTTTTGTTTTTTCTTAAAACTAACATAAACATTAAAAATACAATACCAATCATAACTGTTGTTGTAATAATAAAATTAAGATAATCAATTGCTATAAATGCACTCATTGAGCCGAAAATTGCGATTAACAATGTTTGGGTTATTACAAAAATTGCTTCAAAGCCTAAAATACTAGGCGTTAATATTCTATTATTAGTAATAGTTTGAAAGCTTAAAGATGAGACTGCTATTAAAACTACACTAACTATAATTGCTAAAAGCTGAATCAATCTTCTTCTTGTTATACTTAACAATGCTGGAATAACATTATTTGAATTATTACTATTAAATATTAAATCTTTATAAGTATATAACCAAACAATCATAAAACTAATTAATGACACAAAAGTTAGTGCGATTAAAATGCTCATTATTTTTTTATTATTAACCATGGCCTTTTACCTGCTTAAATATTAAAATAATAAAAATTATTGCACCACTAATTCCCATTGTAAACCCAACCGCAACCTCATAAGGAAACAAAACAATTCTACTAAAAATATCATTTAATAAGACAAAGCTAGCTCCAAACAAACCAATATCTAATAAGTTCTTTTTTAAGTTATCACCATAATATAGTGAAATCAAATTAGGGACAATTAAACCTAAAAATGGTAATGGTCCAACAATAATAAATGTTGATGATGCAATAATTGCCGTAATAATTAAACCTATAACTAATACTTTTTTATAGTTTAGACCTAAGTTAGTGCTAAAATCTTCTCCAATACTAACAATGCTAAAACTATTGGCGTATAAATATGCAAAAATTAAAGGTGGAATTAAAACAATTAAAAGCGATCCATTTATAACACCAACATGGGCGTATGATGCTAGTCTTAAACTAGATACTACTTGCAACATATTAGTTTCATAAGCAATTAATAGTGTTAATGATGAAATCAAACCACCATACATTAGCCCTACAAGAGGGACAAAGACAATATTTTTAAATTTAATCTTATTAATTAAAAATACAAAAACAAGTGAAGCAATTAAAGAAAAAATAAACGCGAAAATAAACTTAGTATAAATGTTTTGGTTAGTAAAAATGAAATAACCTAACAAAACTCCTAAACTAGCCGCATCAATTGTGCCAGCTGTTGAAGGTGAGATAAACTTATTTCTACTTAAAGCTTGCATGATTAAACCGGCAATGCTAAGGGAAGCTGCTGAAAAAATAATAACTAATGTCCTTGGTATTCTACTTGATACAAAAAGCTGCCAAGCTTCTTTATCGCCAACTATTAAGTTTTTAATTGTTATTTTAGAACTAACACCTATTAATAAAGATGTAATCGTTAAACTAATAAATATTAAGATTAAGATTATTCTTCTTTTCTTCATCTAATCACTCTTTTTAAGTACTTTTAAACCAACTCAATTTTATGTAAATAAAAAAATGAAGTCAAAGAAACCGATAAATATTCTAAATAACTTAATAAATTATCATTTAAGGGCAGTTTTAATAATAAATATTTGAAAAAACCAATTATTATTATATAATAAGGTGCTTGGGGATGTTTATTGGATTCGTCAGGGCTGAATTGGTCAAATAAGCATGTCTTGGTTGTGCAAGTAAAAACACTCGAGGTTTCAAAATAACCGGAAATCAAAATTTTGCATTCGCCTAAGAAAAGGTCGAAGTCTAACTTAAGCCAACTTACAGCTTAAAATTAGATTCAGTAAAGTAAGTTATACTTATTACTTGCAGCCATAAGGTAATAAACGAATTAATAGGGCTAGCTTTTAAGTAATGCGTTCATTCATGACTTTCTAGCGAATATAAATAATGGACTAAACATGTAGAAGGTTTGATGCGGTTTTGTTTTGCACAGGGGTTCGAGTCCCCTCATCTCCACCAAAATTTCACAAATAAAGTGTTCTGTTGGGGCACTTTTTAATTTATATGCTTTAAAATATAATACAAAAAAAGCTATTTTTATATAGTTTTATTTATTAGCACATCAATTGCATAATTGATGTTTTAGCACTATTATAAACATGAAAGGGATGATATTATGAGTCTTAAATTAGGTGTTATAGTCGTCTCAATTAGAGAAGGAAGAATTGGAAAAACAATTGCTGATTGGGTCTATCAAATGTATAACGAAATAAAAGACGATAATGTAAGTGTGGAGTTAGTGGATCTATAAGAATATAATTTACCATTTCACAATACAAACCACACTAATGACGAGGCTTTAAGAGTTAAGGCTTTTAAAGACAAAATGACCGAACTAGATGGTTATATTTTAGTTCAGCCAGAATATAATAGAGCAGCACCAGCCTCATTAGCTAATGCTTGGGCTTATGTTTGGAAAGAAGTTAAAGACAAAGCTTTAGCATTTGTTGGTTACGGCTTTTTAGGAGCTTCAAGAAGTATTTTTAGTTTTAGAGCAGCAATTTCAATTGTAGAAGTTGCCATTGTTCAAAATGAAATAAATATTGCTTATAACGTTGATTTTGAAAACTTTGGTAAGGAAAATGCTAAATTTAAACCTGG
>CAZYSQ010000019.1:0-22673 GCA_964649865.1 uncultured Acholeplasmataceae bacterium | reverse complement strand
TTTATTATATTTTAAATGCCCTTTTTAAGATTTTTTTATCAACACAAATTTGACAAATAAAAAAGGTTGTTATAAGCAACTAACAACCCTTTTAAATTATTTATTTTTTATTTTACTTCTTCATCTGTAAAAATACTCATTTGATAAAAATACTGATTACTTAAAAAAGCTAAATCATCAATTACAACTCCGTCATTATTAATATAAAAACCTATTTCTTTTAGCTCTCTCACGTTAGTATATTTCTCTAATGGAATAACAACTAAAGTGTACCAATCATTTAACTCAGTTACATATCCATCACTAATAATATCGCTATAGTTAATTATATTATTTTCACCTAATTCAAGTCTTAAAGAACTACCATCATAACCTTCTTCGGTTTTAATAATATACTTTAAATAACTGCTGTTTTTAATTAAATTTGATGTAAATTTAAATGAAGCATTTTCATCGCTAATTAGCTTTAATTCTCCATCATTAAAATAATTAAAATTACCAGTAAGATATTTTCCCCCATCAAGTTCAGGAATATTATTAAAATCTTCTTCAAACACTATATTTGTGTTTTCAAGCTGATCTTTAAATTTAAATGAAATGTCTTTAAGATAGTATATTCCACCACTTACTCTTAATCCGAATATATCGTTTGGGGTTATTTTTGATAAAGCCAAATCAATTACAATTTCTTTTGTTTCTAATATATTTGGTAAAGTAATTAATCTTCCCTCAAAATCAATTAAATCAGTTAATAAATAATCTTTACCTCCTATATTAACCATCATTATTCCCGTCTTTTCTACTGTTAAGTCAAAACTAATAAAATCAGGTAAATCCATTACTCCAAAATCAACTTTTGAAATATTTATTGATCCATTTATTTTAAGCATATTACTACCATCTTTTAAGACAACACTAACATCTGTTCCATAATTATTAATGAAAACTAAATCATCATGTTCTTGGTTATTAATGTCACCTAATTCATAATTATTAAAATCACCAAAAACAAGTTCATCATCATAGTATAATTCTTTATTATGCCATGTAAAATCATCAAACAAATAAATGTTATTTCCACTTAAAGAAATGATAATTTCTCCATTAACTTCTAAATTTGATAATAATAAATCAATGATATAAGTATGCCAAAGTCCATCATCATTTACTACTAAAGCTAACCCATTTTCTAATATTATTTCTTCATCTTTTGCATTAATAGTTTTATTATTTACTGTTAACTTTAAGATATTTTCTTCTTTATTTAAGACTTTAATCTTTAATTCTAAATATCTACCAAGGTAATTTGTTTTAGTTTGATAAAACTCATTATTATTTCCATTAAGTTTTAATGTTAAATTATCTTCATCATTATAAATAGTACCATTACTGCTAACTTCTATTTCTTCTTCACTTTTTTGATTGTTAACTATTCCTTCTACTAAGTTATTGAAATCTTGCCATAAAATAGAGTCTTCTTCTTTTTCATTAATTTGATTAGCGAAGAAAAAGGCATCAATAACTAAACCACTTCCTTGATAATTAAGTTTAAATCCTGCAAAATCACTATTAAAACCATTAGTTAATAATAAATCAATTACTAAATAGCTCCACTCCCCATCAAATAAAGGATAATCGTTTAAATCATTAGGATAAGAAGGGTATCCAAGTCCAGCACTAAAGTTATTAATATCAACTTCTTCTAATAACTCTTCGTTGCTAGTTATTTGTGATAAGGTAAACTTGGTTAAAGTACAATTGTTTTCTTCTTTATATTTAATAACTAAATAACGGTATTCATTAAAGTTATTTTTAGAGTTTGTATATATTTGATAATCAATTTCTTTATTATTTGAATTTAAATATAAATAACCATCACTTAAAGTAGTTAACTCTAAACCACTATTACTAACAATATAATTAAAACCATTATTTAAAGCTATTTCATTATTTCCTTCTTTAGAAGAAAGATTTCCTATTTCTTCTCTATTAAAGTTTTCTAAAATTAAAATATTAGCGAAATCTAATAAAGGATAATTAGCTAACTCAAATTCACCAAAATCAGTAAAAAACACTTCTTTTAAACCAACTTTAAAGTCACTTTCATTATAAATCTTAAAGCCTCTAACACTTTTTTCTCCTAGATATAAATCACTAACCTTAACTACAACATTTAACCAGTTACTGCCTAAACTAGTTAAACCATTTATATTATCTAAAGAGTATTTATCTCCTTCGCTATTATCTAAAAAAATAGGACTTACTTTAATGTTATTTAATACTAAATTTCCAGGTGAAATCTGTTTTAAAGATAGTACTAAATAACTATCATTAAACTCACCCTCTAATAAACTTTCACCATAATAGCCATTACTATTAATAACTAAATGACTACTTACTAACTCACCTAAATAACTTACACTTTTTTTATCATTTACTAGATAATCATTTCCATTAAATGGATAAGAAACGTCTTTTGTTTTAGCATATGAAACCTCTTTAATATCAACAGTACCACTACCTATTTTAGAACTATTAATTAAGTAAAAACCTTGATAGTTTTCTTGTGCTTCTAAACTTAAAACATCTTTAAGGGAAATTACATAGTTATGCCACTTATCAGTTAATTCTACACTCTCTAAACCAATAAATAAATCTTTAAAATCTTTAATAATTTCATCGTTATTATTACTAATAAAACCAATGCTTAAATCGTTAAGACTTGCGCCTTTAGAACCTCTTAATCTTAATACTAAATATTGATAACTAAAATCAAAATTATTAACATTGTTTAACTCTTTATATAAAGGAGCAATACTACTATTTCCAGTATTAGCAGAATAGTTAATTTTAATGTATGGTGCTTCATTATCATAACTTACGTTATTACTATTATTTGATAACTTATCTTCATTTGTAAAATCATTAATTAACACATCAAAAACACTACTATATTTTCTTCCTTGATAATTAGTAGTTTCATTTATTTTATGATATTTATATTTAGCTTTTAAAGTTAATTTTTTAGAAACTTTAGTATCAAACTTATACTCTTTATCATTAAAAGTCCAGTATTCAAATATAAAACCTTCTTTATAAGGATCACTAGGTTTACTAATCTTATCTCCTCTACTAACAACTCTACTTTCTACTAAACTTCCACCATTACTATCAAAGGCAATTAAATAAGTTAACTTTTCTGTACAACTACTTAACAAAACTACTAATGATATTAAAGCTATAAGTAATAAACTTTTTCTTTTCATATAAGCACCTCTATATATAAATTATACTATAAGATAATCTAACTTTTAGTTTAGTTTGAATTTTTATCAAATTAATTTTAATTTACTTATTAAACACTCTTTTTTAATTTTTTTTTATCAAATTATTACTTTAAAGCAAAATAAAAACCAAGCATTGGTTTTAACCTGCTTGGTTTCTTATCAGTATTATGATCTAATTATTTAAAAACATTAAAATTCTTTCTTCTTCGTTTAAACTCCCTATTTTTTATAAAAACTTTTAGAATAACTGCCTTTATATTATCATTTATTTTCTTTTATTTCTAGAAATAAAAAAAGAATGGAATTAACTCACATTCTTTTCTTTAATTTTATTATTAATCGCCCAAAACAATTTCTAATTGTTGCATTTCAACAATCTCATCTTTAATTGCTTTAATTTCTTCTTTAATGCCACTTAAACCTTTAATAATTTTAACATCAACATCTTTATTTAGGGCATCCTCTTTAAATTTCATACCATAAACTTTGGCTAACGTTTTTTCATAAATAGAATCATCATCAACAGGTTTATAATAAGGTTTTGAATGTTTAGCAGCTTTTAAAAGTTGTTCAATTCCATCTTTAATATTTAGCTTCTTAGAAATTGAAACTCCATTAATTTTACCAAGTTCAATTAAAGTTTCTTTTGAAATTGTTTTATAAAGAACTAACCTTAAATTATTAAAACTTAAGCCTTCTAATGTTTCTTTCTCATCAGCAAATATACTAAACAAATTTAAATTGTATTGATAGATTGATTCTTTTCTAATTTTTGAATCACTTAAATATAAAAACTCTTCAAATACTTTATCTTCTAAATTGATTTCTAAAAAATAATCTAATATAAGACCCCATAATTCTTCTAGATATTTTCTATTTAATACTTCTGATTCTAATTTATCTAACATTAATGTGAGTTGATAAACACTTAAAGAGGGCAAAGCTTCAAATAATACTTTATCTTCAAATTTAATGTTTTTATCTTTTACTTTAACAAGTGCCGTTTCATAGAGAGTTTCTAAAAATGCTTCTCTTTTAAAACTTACAGGTAAGACAATTTTATGCTTGTTAAAAAACTTCAAAACTGCTTTACTAGGCAAACTAGCAAGCCTTTTAACAACTTCCATCTCATTTAAAGTATCTTTAACAATTAACACTTCATCATTTAATTTTAAAATTGACATACTCAAATCACGTCCTTCGTGCTTTAAGTATATATTATTTAATTTGCTTTTTCAATTATAATATATGCACGGTTCTTTATTATCAAATCTAAATAAGAAATCATCTCTAATAAATAGTTAGTTTTTTCTTTAAATACTAATGTAATATGAATCCTTTTATTTAGATAACTAAGCTTAATATTTCCGTCTACTTCGTTTAGTGTTTGAAATAGTATTTCACCATTAATTTCTTTAGTAATTTCAATCGGTAAAATTAAAGTTAGATCTGTAGTTGTTTTGATAACTTTTTCAACACTTAAAATTTCTAAATATTTAGTTAGTAGTTTTTCATACATATAATTAATTAACTCATCATCTAACTTACCAAATCTATCTTCTAATTCGACAATTAAATTATTAATATCGTTTAAGTTTTTAACTTTGCCAATCCTCTTATGAATTTGTAATCTAATTTCATCTTTAGAAATATATGCTTTATTAATATGTCTTTTTGACAATAAAACTTCATCGTCTAATTTAGTTGGAGTTTTAATGCCTTTTTTCTCATTAACAACTTCTTCTAACATCTTTAAATACATCTCTAAACCAACAGAGTCAATAAAGCCTGATTGTTCCTTACCTAAAAGGTCTCCCGCTCCTCTGATTGCTAAATCTCTCATTGCGATTTTAAAGCCTGAACCAAGCGATTCAAAGTCTTTAATTGTCTTTAATCTTTTCTCTGAAGCTTCTGTAAGTTTTTTTCTTTTATCATATAATAAATAACTATAAGCTAACTTATTACTTCTTCCTACTCTTCCTCTAATTTGATAAAGTTGTGCTAGTCCTAACATATCAGCATCATGAACAATTAAAGTATTAGCATTTGCAATATCAATACCAGTTTCTATAATAGTAGTACTTACTAAACAATCAAACTCGCCTTCCACAAACAGTTCCATAATGTTTTCTAAAGCTGTTTTATTCATCTGTCCGTGAGCTACCCCAACTTTAAGATCAGGTATTAATGTTTTTAGTTTATAAACGATTAAATCAATGTCACTAACTCTATTATATAAATAAAAGACTTGCCCACCTCTTGCGATCTCTTTTAAAATCGCTTCTTTAATAATGGCATCATATCTTTCTAAAATATACGTTTGAATTGGATACCTATTTTTAGGAGGTGTTTCAATCATTGATAAATCTTTAATACCTACAAGACCCATTTGAAGCGTTCTTGGTATTGGTGTAGCCGTTAATGATAATGTATCTACATTAACTTTAATTTCTTTTATTTTTTCTTTATGAAGGACACCAAATCTTTGTTCCTCATCGATAATTAATAACCCTAAATCTTTATAAATAACATCACTTGATAATAATCTATGTGTTCCTATAACAATATCAACTGATCCTTTTTCTAATCCTTTTAATGTTTCTTTTACTTCTTTTGTACTTACAAATCTACTTAAAAGTTTAACTGTAATACCATACTTTTCAAATCTTTCTTTAAAAAGTAAATAGTGTTGTCTAGCAAGTAGTGTTGTAGGCACTAAATAACAAACTTGTTTGTTGCTATAAACAGCTTTAAAAGAAGCACGCATTGCTACTTCTGTTTTACCATAACCAACATCACCTATTAAAAGTCTGTCCATTACTTTATTTGATTCCATATCACTAAACACTTCATTAATTACTTTAAGCTGATCTTTTGTTTCTTCATATAAAAAGTCTTTTTTAAAGTCTTCATGCATTTTATCTTCTTTAAAAAATGCAAAACCTTCTTTTTGTTGTCTTTCTTTATATAAATTAAATAAACGATCTGATAAATCGCTTAATTTATCTTTAATTCTTTTTTTAGTATTTTTCCACTGATTTGTTCCTAGTTTAGTTAACTTAGGCATTACACCTTCTTTTGAGGCGTATTTTAATACTAAATCAAGTTTATCAACTGGTACATACAAATAATCAGTACCTTCATATTTAATATGCAAATAATCTCTTTTATCATGAGATAGTTCCATTGTTTTAATACCACTATAAATACCAATTCCATAATCATAATGAACTACATAATCTCCTACTTTAAGTTCATCCAAATCACTTATTTTAACTGCCTCACTTAAAGCGCTTCGGTAGTTAATATTTTTAAGGTGTGGTTTATAATCATATAAATATGCTTCATCAATAAAAATTACATTATCATAATACATTTCAAAACTTAAACTAGTTAAAGGGTAAATAACATTTATTCCTTTTTTAAGCAGTTTATTAACTTCTAAATTATATTTAACATCTTTACTGTCAAGTAAACTTAAAAATTTCTCATAACGAACTTTACTACTAAAACTAATAATAGCTGTCTTATTTTCTTTAATTACCTCTTCTAAAAATAAATCCTCTCTGCCTTGATAACTTACTACATCTCTACTACCAACACTAATGTTATTTAGTTTATTATCAAAAGGTTTAATGTGATAAAGTTCTTCGTTAAAAAAATCTTTAATATTATAATAAAAGTCTTTACCTGAATATAAAGGGCTCTCTTTTTTATAATTATTTAAATCTTCTAACATTCTTTCATAGTTAATTAACATCTTTTCGCTATCAAAAAGATATATTTTTCTATTTTCATGATAATCAAAAATAAAAGAGTGTTTAAAATAACCAACATATTGTTTTAAATGATCTAAATTGTTTCTATTATATAAATCATCTACTTCTTTGTTCATTAATTCTTTAGTTTTTAAGTTTAATTCCAGTTCATTTAAATCTTTTTCAATTAATTTAAGCGCACTTTCTCTTTCTTCATCACTAAAAATTAACTCAACCGCAGGAATTATTTCTACTAAACTAGCACTTCCTATGCTTCTTTGGGTACTTGGATCAAATATTTTAATAGTTTCAATAATAGTGTCAAACAAGTCAATTCTAAACGGCTTATCACTATCAATTGGAAAAATATCTAAAATAGATCCTCTTAAACTAAACTCTCCTCTTTTAATAACTTGATACTCTCTTTTATAACCATAATTAACTAAATTTTGAATTAATTTAGCTAAATTTATTTCATCTTCTTCTTTTAAAGTAATAAAAGCTTCTTTAAAGGCTTCTTTATTTCTTAGCTTTTTAAGTGCACTAACATCATTTAAAACTACTATTTTCTTTTCATTTTTAAGTAGTTCTTTAATTGTTGAAAGCCTTTCTATTTTAAATGTTTCTAAAGAAATATTTAACAAAGAAGTTAAAAACTCATCTTCTGGATAAAACAATACATCATCGCTATTAATATTACTTAAATTATCATAAAGTGTTTGCGCTAAAGCTAAATTAGGCATTACTACAAAAATAGTTTTATCACTTAAACTAAATTGATAACTTAAAAAAAGAGCTATGTAAGGCAAAGAAACATCAGTAATAGTATCTTCTGATGTTTGTTTTAAGGCTTTTGTAAAAATATTTAATTGTTTATAGTAACTATTTAAATTATTCATTCACCAAATATTTTGTTAAATGACTAAATGGTTCATTATTAATAAACCCTTCTATTACATTTAACGCTTTTAAATACTCATCTTCTAAATCTTTTCTTTCTTTTTTAGAAAACTTTGATAAAACATGTTTAGTAGCATCATCGGTTCTACCGATCCCTACTCTTAATCTCTTATAATTTGCAGACTTAAAGACGCTTTCTAAGCTTTTTAAGCCGTTATGACCCCCACTAGAACCATTTTCTCTTAGCCTAATTTTACCAAACTCTAAATTAAGATCATCAACAATTACTAAAACATCATCAAGGTCAATTTTATAGTAGTTCATTACTTTAATGACGCTATTACCAGATAAATTCATATATGTAGTTGGTTTTAAAAAGATCGTTTTATTATGCTCACTAAGAAAACCTTCAAATTTAGGTTCAAATTTTTCTTTTATTTTATTATTTGCTAAATAAAGATCTATTAATTGATAACCCACATTGTGTCTTGTTTTTTGATAAGTTCTTCCTGGGTTACCAAGACCAACAATTAATTTCATAGTTTTAAAGGGTTTTTATAAATATCATTGAATATTTGGCTAATTGGCTCATCTTTAACAATATTTAATATTGCTTTTCCTAATAAATAACCAATTGATAACATTTCAAATTTCTCATGATTTTTTAATACTTCATGATTAATTGTGTCTGTTAATACAATCTTTTTAATAACTGAATTTTCTAATCTTTCAATTGCTTTACCAGATAAAACTCCATGAGTAGCACAAGCATAAACACACTCAGCTCCTGCTTTTTTAAGAGCTTCAGCACCAGCAATAATCGTTCCAGCAGTATCAATAATGTCATCAACTAAAATACAAGTCTTGCCCTTAACTTCCCCAATAATATTCATTACTTCTGCTTGGTTAGGTTTTGGTCTTCTTTTATCAATAATAGCAATCGGCACATCAAATAGTCTTGCAAATGAACGTGCTCTAGTAGTACCACCATGGTCAGGTGAAACGACAATTAAGTTTTCTCTATCGATATCTTTAAAATAAGTCGCAAGTAGTGGTGCAGCTGGGAAGTTATCAATAGGAATATCGAAAAATCCTTGAATTTGAGCCGCGTGTAAATCAATAGACACAACTCTATTTGCGCCTGCTGTTTGTATTAAATCAGCTACTAATTTAGCTGTAATTGGTTGTCTACTTTTAGCTTTTCTATCTTGTCTAGAATAACCAAAATAAGGAATTAGTAATGTAATTTGAGTGGCACTTGCTCTTTTAAGCGCATCAATCATAATAAGTAGTTCCATGATGTGTTCATTAGCTGGACTGCTTGTTGGTTGAATTACAAATACATGATTTCCTCTTACTGAATCATTAACATTAATTCCAATTTCTCCATCAGAAAACCTTTCAATACTAAGGCTTGAAAGTGGAATTCCAGAAGCTTTTGCTATCTCATCGGCTAATATTTTATTAGCTGAAAGTGTAAATAGTTGTACTTTTTTTCCTTCAATTATCATCTTAATATCCATCCCTTTTATTCTATTATAACAATTATTATCTTATATTTCTTTATTAAAATATATAAAGCGCTTTACTACAATTCTTTAGTTTCAATTATCTTATATCTCTTAAATTCTTTCTTAATTAACTCTACTTCTTTACTACTAGGATCAATAATAAAAAGAGCACTACCAGACCCAGTTAAATTAAATTTTATATTTAAATCATTACCTTTTTTAATAATATTTTTTACTTCATTATTTAATAAAATTGCGCTATTTAAAAGGTCATTTTGAGCATTGTTTTTGAGGTATAAATTATCTAATAAATGTTCTTTAAAACTGTAGTATTTTGAAGTGTTTTTATATACCTTAAAAACATCTTTTGTAAGTAGTTTTTGGTCTGGTAAAACTATTAAAAATTTAAACTTTTTAGATGGATTTGAAGTTATAATTTGTTCTCCTTTTCCACTTAAAAAACTTCTTTTATTATACAAACTAAAGACAGTATCGCTACCAAGTTTATTAACTAAATATTCCAAAATATCATCACTTAAATTAGTCTCAAACAATTCATTAAGAGCTATAAAAGTAGTACTAATATTTGTGCTTGAACTACCTAGTCCATACCCGATTGGAATGTTTTTTTCTAATGTAACTTTGACAGATTTTTTAATTTTTGTATACTCTTTAAATAAACTAATCGCCTTAAAAATATTATTATTTTCAATTTGAATATTAGAAACAATTTCATCTTTTTCACTAATTTCAAACTTTAAAATATCATATAAATCAATTGGACAAACTACACTTTCAAGTAAATGAAAACCATTTTTTTTACCAACTATTTTTAAGGTTAAATTCAATTTTGCATAAGATTTTTTAATCATCATACCACTCATTACTATATAAAATAAATTCATTAATACTAATTTTTTCAGCTCTAATTAATGGATCAAAATTAGCATTTATCTTTAACAATTTTTCTAAGACAATACTCTTTTCTATATTAAATCCACTAGCTAAATTATTTACAAAAGTCTTCCTTTTTTGCTTGAAAGAAACATCAATAAACTCTTTATAATTAGCCTCATTTTTGATAAGTTTTTCAACACCTTTTTTTCTTGCAAAATTTAGGATAATACTATCTACTTTTGGGGGTGGATTAAAGTTGTTTTTTGACACCTTTTTTACCACCTTAATTTCAAAGAAAGTCTGCATTAACACACTAAGTGCGTTATAATCCTTTCCAGATGTTGAGAATATCCTTTCACCAACCTCTTTTTGCATCATTATGGTCGCAATCTCTATTTGCCTAGTGTTTAATAAAAGCATCAAAATTGGTCCTGTAATGTAGTAAGGAATATTGGCTACTAAGGCCGAGAAGTCTATTTTATGCTCTTTGTGAAATTTCTCTAGATCTACTTTTAAAATATCCTCATAGTAAAATACTACATTTGGATAAATATGTGATAAATTGACTAGGGTGGGTTTTAAGTCTAAATCTATCTCAAAGGCAAATACTTCCTTTGCGACTTTGGCTAGTTCTACAGTTAAAACGCCTTCTCCTGGCCCTATTTCAATTACTGTTTTATCTTTTAAATCTTGGTAATTAACTATTTCTTCAATTATGCGTTTATTTATCAAAAAATGTTGACCGTATTTTTTCTTCTTTTTCATATTCTAATATTTTTTGCCTCGTTATGTTATAAAGATTAAGTCGCTCAGCTAAGCCCTTACCATTTGTATAGCCTATTTTGAAGTGGCTTGTTAGCTTTAATCTGAGTTCCTTTGAATAGGGCTTCGATAGATAACCATGGTTTATTAAGAAAATTGTATCTATGTCGCCTAGCTGCGCATTTATTCGTTCGTTTTGAATTGCATCCCTTAAATCACTAATTTTTAGATTTTCAATTCCAACGTCTCCTTTAGTATTTGTTGCGAGTGTTTTTTCAACGTAAATATGGGTAGGATTCGTTAAATTTTGGGCTAGCTTTCTTCTAATATTTTCGCCTGCAAAATCAGGGTCTAAAAGTAATATTATTTGATAACTTTTTTCTAGCTTTTTTAATTGATTTATAAACTCTTTTTTTAGATGCATTCCACCTGTGTGTAATACTTTTATTTTGGGGTCAACTTGTTTAAGTTTACTAATGTCATGTTCCCCTTCAACTATATAAATTTTTTCTTTTTTCATTTTTAAAAAAAGCCTTTTTCAAAAAGGCTAGTTTGTTTTATATGTGTAAGATTTTACTAACGTCACTTCATCACCTGAGTTTAATCCAAAGGCAGCTCCGTCATCTGTGTCTAAGTGACAATCAAGTTTGAACTTATCAGAAACACGACATAAGACATTTCCTAAAATTCCTGATTTTTCTTTATCTACAAAAATACTTACAACTTCTTTATCAGTAACATTAAATTCTTTTGCATCTTCTAAACTAAAGTGAATATGTCTATCAGCAATTATTACACCTTCAGAAATTTCTACTTCTCCTTTAGGTCCAACAATTTTACATGCACCACTTCCAACTATATTTCCACTTGATCTAACTGGCGCTTCGAACTTTCCTCTGATTGCATCACTTCTAGAAATTTCTAGTTGTGTTTCTGGTCTAGTTGGTCCAAGAATTCTTACCCCTTCAATTTGTCTTCCTGCAGGTGAAATTACTGTTACTTTTTCTACTGCTGCATACTGCCCTGGTTGAGACAAATCTTTGAAGACTGTTAACTCATATCCTTCACCAAATAAAACTTCTAAATGTTCTTTACTTAAGTGGATGTGTCTACCACTTATTCCTACTGGAATTTTTTTCATTTTTATTACCTCATTTCATCATAATTATTATAGCATTTTAAACTCTTAAACTCAAAGTTAAATTAAGCTTTATTTTACAAAATATTTTATTATCTATATAATTATCTTGAGGTGATAAAATGTCTATATTTGAAAAAATTGTTAAAAGAGAAATTCCAGCTTATATCGTTTATGAAGATGATTTAACTTTAGCCTTCTTAGATATAAGTCAAGCTACTAAAGGACACACTTTAGTAATTCCTAAAAAACGTTATGAGAATGTTTATGAGTTAGATGATGAAATTGCTGGCCACCTATATAAGGTTGTTGTAAAGGTTAGTAAAGCATTAAAAAAAGCCTTAAACTTAGAAGGCTTAAATATAGTTAATAATAATGGCGTTCTAGCCGGTCAAGCAGTCTTTCATTACCACATTCATTTAATTCCTCGCTATGAAGGTGATGATTACACTTCTAGAGGCGTTTTTCATGGCGATGAGTATTCTAGTGAGGACTTTGAGTCTTTAAGGCTTAAAATCAGCGATTCGTTATTTTAAAGAGGACTCCACCCTCAACATTTTTAACTATTAATTGATATCCAAATCTATTAACTGTTTTTTGGACGATACTCATTCCTAGTCCAAACTGTCCTTTGGTACCTTTTTCGTATGGCTTAAATAAATTATTTAAGTATTTGCTTTCAATTGGTTCTCCGTCGTTATAAAAAGATAACTCTCCATCTTTAAGTCTAATAATAATTTTAGTCTTAGCATACCTTGTAGCGTTATCAATTATGTTAGAAACGACTGTATGGTAGTTGTCTTTTAAGCCAATGAACTTTGAATTATCAAGGCTAACTACAACTTGAAAGCTCTGAAGCAGTATCTTATAGTCTTCTAAAACCTTATTTACGACGTCTTTCATGTTGACATTTTTAAGTTCTGCTTTCGAATCAATATACTCTAGTTTGTTATACTCTAAAAGAAGTTCAACTTTCTTTTGGAGTTTTTTTGTTTGTTCAATAATTATTTTTGAAGACTTCTCCATTACAATTCCATCTTCTAATGCTTCTGCATAACTTCTAATAACTGCGATTGGAGTTTTAAAGTCATGAGATAAGTTTTGAAACATTTCTTGTTTTGTCTTTTCGTTTGATAAAATTTCAACTCTCATCTCTTCTACTCTTTCCGCAAGTTCACTAATTTCATCAGCACCAACAATCTCAATTGGCCTTTCATATCCTAAACTTCCTAAAAGAGAAACATCGTCTGCTAGTTTTTTAACTCTTTTAGTCATTTCTCTACTCCAAAGAGCTAAGATAATGTTACCAACTAACATAATAGTCGCAAACGCTAAAAAAGTTCCTAAAAACGACAAAAAGACGTTTTCATTTAAACTTAATCTTTTTAATTCAGTAATATATTCAGGATTCATAATACTTGCCACATAAAAATTAGCTCTACCAGGAACCTTTTTAATAACTACATAATAACTTTTATCAAACTTTGTATACTGGAAATAATCTTTATATGCAGACTTTATTAAATCATCAAATTCTATTCTTTCATCAATAAACGCTAAAACATTATCAGACACTTTAACAACTTCTATTTCTAACTCTAATCCTTCTTCATCATAAATATTAGCTGTAATATAGCCTAAATAGTCTTTTTCTACACTTTCTGATTGATTGTAAGTAATCAAATCTAAGTAAGTTCTCATCTCATTTTTAGCAATACTAATATAAACAGAGTCATAGTTTCTAAATGTAATAAGACCAAAAACAACTGCACTTAAAACAGTTACAGTTGTATAAAGCAATAATAGTTGTGTAGAAAGACTAATTTTTTTCATCTTTTATAATAATCTGTAGCCAAACCCATAAATTGTTTCAATTTTTAGGAGGGGCATTTTATTTCTTAATCTTCTTAATAAATCATCAACAACACGGTCAGAACCATAATAATCACTTCCCCAAACGTGAGTTAATATTTGTTCTCTTGAAAAAGGAGTATTTTGATTTTCTAAAAAGAATAATAATAGCTCAAACTCTTTATTAGTTAAATCAATTTGCTCATTTTCATGTTTTACCGTTCTTTTTTCAATATTAATTTCATAGTGATCATATTTAACAACTCCACCACTACCTTTAGCCGTTCTTTTTAAAACAGCTTTAACTCTTAAAACTAACTCTCTTGGTGAGTATGGCTTAGCAATATAATCATCACTGCCTAATTCAAGTCCTCTAATTTTATCTAATTCATGATCTCTTGCGCTTGCAAAAATAACAGCTTGATTAGGTTTTTTAACTTTGATAGCTTCGATTAAATCATAACCATTAACATCATTAGGAAGCATAATATCTAAAATCCATAAATCAACTTCATCTTCAATATGAGCCATCGCTTCTTCACCAGTTAAGAAAGTTTTTACTTCAAAGTTTTCTTTTTCTAAATACTTTTTAATAATTTGGGCTAAATCAAATTCATCTTCAACTAAATAAATTTTCATCTTTATCACTCCTAATAAAAAAATAAGAAAGTGTCCATATTAGACACTTTCATTATATCATATCTCTTTTATTAACAATTAATTTTCTCAAGTAAAAGCTTTAAGCTATTCACCAAAAATAGATGTTGGATCAAAATCTTCATAATCTTTAAAACTTGGGAATTTAGGCATTGTTACTCCAAAACTAAGATGTAATTTTAAAGTTATTTCTAAATTATTTCCTTCGATTGCACCTTTAAATTTTAAATCAGCCCCAGCTTCTTTTAAATTGTTATTGTCAACTACAATTACTAAGACAAAATCAAGTTCACTAATATCATCTAAATCAAGTTCTAGATCTTTAAATAGTTCTTCATTTTCTAAAATTAAAGCTTTTGTGATTTCTAATTTAATTCTAACTTCTTTACCTTTTTTATAAAAAGTTAGACCACTATAATTAGCTAGCTCTCCTAAGTTTTCTGGATTTTGAATTTCATTTAATATTGACTCAATATCTAAATCAATTGGTATTGGTAAAAGTTCATCAGCCTCACTTAATTCAATAGGTGTTTTATACTTACCTTTTAAATCAAGTGTTACTGATTGACCAAAAAGAGCTGCTGCTACACTTGCATCAACATCAAAATATGCTTGTTTATCTTTGCTAACTACATAAAGAGATGCCTCTCCGTCAACATTTAAATCTGCTGATTCTACTTTTAAATTAAGTTTACCATTTACATTTCCTTCAATATCAGCGAAAAAGTTTGCGACTGCATCAACAACTAAACTTTGTCTATCAACTACTCCATTAACTTTTAAATCTAAACTTAATTTTGAACTTAAGTTTTCTAGCTCAATATTTCCTAAAAGTTCACTTACTTCTTGACTAGTAAGTGTCACCTTATTTTTTTCATTAACTGTTGGAACCCCACCTTTACTACCACCATCACAAGAAACTAAAACTATTCCTAGTAGTAATAAACTTATGCTTAATAAAATCTTTTTCATACTTCTTCTCCTCTCTAAATCTTACTTATATTATATCTTATTTTTAAATACTTTTTAATTATTTTACTTTTTATTTTAAAAACACACTTAATAAACAAAAACCTACTAAAAGCAGTAGGTTTTTATTTTGTGGTACTTGTACCATATCTAAAAAGGAGAAATAAGAATTTTTTACTTATCTTATTCTACTTTAAATATATGGTTAAATTATAATAATTTTATGTGATTTAATGTTATTTAATAATTGTTTGACGCATGTATGGAATTAAGACATCTGGAATAGTAATAGAACCGTCTTCATTTTGATAGTTTTCTAAAATCGCAATAAATGTTCTTCCTACAGCAAGTCCTGATCCATTTAATGTATGAACATACTCTGTTTTAGCGTCTTTGTCTCTTTTAAACCTTATGTTTCCTCTTCTTGCTTGATAATCATTTGCATTAGAAATAGAGGCTATTTCACGGTATTTTCTTTGAGAAGGAATCCAAACTTCAATATCGTAAGTTTTTTCCATACTAAACCCTAAATCTCCCGTTGATAACATTACAACACGGTAAGGTATTTTTAGTAATTTTAAAACTTTCTCACTATTTTTTAACATTGTTTGATGTAGTTCTTCTGATTCTTCTGGTTTTGAAAACATAATAAGCTCAACTTTATTAAATTGATGTTGTCTTAAAATGCCTCTAGTATCTTTACCTGCACTACCTGCTTCACTTCTAAAAGCTGTTGTATAAGAAACATATTTAAGTGGTAATTTATCAGCTTCTAAAATTTCATCACGGTACATATTTATAGTTGGTACTTCAGCTGTTGGGTTTAAATACCAGTTATTAACGTTTACTTTAAATGATTCATCTTTAAACTTAGGTAACTGACCCGTCCCAAACATTGAAGCCTCATTAACTAAATATGGTGGCATTATTTCTTCATAACCGTGATCTTCAGAATGTAGATCCATCATAAACTGAATTAAAGCTCTTTCTAGTTTAGCTCCATCGCCTTTATAAATTACAAACCTTGGTCCTGCTATTTTAGTGGCACGTTCAAAGTCTAGTATTCCTAACTTTTCTCCTAGTTCAACATGATCTTTAACTTCAAATTCAAACTGTCTTCTAACACCTATTTTATATAGTTCTTTATTATCGTTTTCATCTAATCCAACAACTACATCTAAAGCAGGTAAGTTAGGGGTATTTGATAAAACTTCTTTAACTTCTTCATCAAGTGCAATAATTTGCTCATCAAATTCTTTAATTTGCTCACCAATTACTCTTACTTCTTCTTTAATTTTAGTTACATCTTTTTTATCTTTAATTAATTGACCTATTTCTTTACTTTGGTCGTTTCTTAGTTTTTTAAGGTGTTCAACATCATGAATTAATTTTCTTCTTTGTTCATCTTTTTTAACAACCTCTTTTAAATAACTAAAATCACTACCTCTAGTGTTTAGTCTTTCAATTACTTCATTTAAATTTTCTTTTATATACTTAATATCTAACATAATTCATCCCTCATTAGTCTTCATTAATTATAGTAATAAAACTATTTTTTAGCAAGTTTATAAATCAAATAAGTCTTGGGGAATTTTTTTATCTTCCTCTTGTTCTTCTATAGATTCTTCTAATTTAGCTTCTACCTCAACTACTTCAACTACTACTTCAGGCATCTCTAAATTAATTTCTTCTTGAATAACTTTTTCTTCTTCGACTTCAACTTCTTCATGAGGAACGATTGCTAAAGTACTAACAGTTTGACTTCCCTTTAAGTTAATTAATTTAACCCCTTGGGTTGTTCTTTTAGTTCTAGAAATTTGTTTAATTTCTGTTCTAATAACCATTCCACGATTACTAACAATAATAACGTCATCTTCTTCACTTACGCTTCTAAGTGCACAAAGATTTCCATTTCTTTCGGTAATATTTAAAGCCTTAACTCCTTTACCACCTCTTGTTTGTAGACGATATTCGTTTGCGAAACTTCTCTTACCGAAGCCTTTTTCTGTAAGAACCATAATTTCTTCTTCATCACTACTAATAAATGTCATTCCTACAATATAATCATTATCATCTAAATTCATACCTCTAACACCAGATGCAGTTCTTCCCATTGCTCTTACGTCAGTTTCATCAAATCTAATTGCTTTACCATTAGAAGCTCCAAGCAATACTTGTTGATGTCCTGTAGTTACTCTAACTCCATAAAGTTCGTCGTCTTCTTTTAAACTAATCGCAATAATTCCATTTGATCTAATGTTTTGGAAAGCATCAACTCTAGTTCTTTTTACAATACCTTTTTTAGTAGTAAAGAATAAATACTTCTCACTTTCAAAGTTATCTACTGTTGTAAAGGCAACCATCGTTTCGTTTTCATCAAAAGGCAAAATATTGTTAATCGGTAATCCTCTAGCTTGACGAGATCCTTCTGGAATTTCATAACCTTTTATTTTATATACTCTTCCTTTGTTTGTGAAAAACAAATGATAAGTATGAGTGTTTGTCATTTGAATATGTTCTACAAAATCTGAGTCTTGCATTTTAATTGAAGTAATACCTACTCCACCTCTATTTTGAATTTTATATTCATCTAACGTCATTCTCTTTACGTAACCTCTATTAGTTACTGTAATAATGACATCTTCTTCAGGAATTAAGTCTTCATCTTCAATGTTTAGTGGAATATTTAATGCCATTTCACTATATCTTGGATTATTATATTTTTCTTTAATTTCTAATAAATTTTCTTCAATAATTGTTCTTTTTCTATCATCACTACTAATAATATCTTTATAATCAACTATTCTTAAACCAACTTCAATATTTTCTTCTTTAACTTTCTCAATTTCTAAGCCAGTTAATCTTCTTAAAGTCATCTCTAAGATTGCTCTAGCTTGTATTTCTGAAAGGTTAAATGTTTCCATTAAAGTATCTCTAGCTACTTCAGTTGTACTAGATCCTCTAACTATTTCAATTACTTTATCAATGTTTTCTAAAGCAATTACTAATCCTTCTAAAATATGTTTTCTTTCTTCTGCTTTTTTAAGTTCATATATTGTTTTTCTTTGGAGTACTTCAAATTGATGATCAACATAATACATAATCATCTCTTTTAATCCTAAAGATTTAGGTTCTCCATCAACTAAAGAAATCATATTAATAGAGAAAGAAGATTGTAATTGGGTGTATTTAAATAAGTTATTTAACATTACATGAGGGTTAACATCTTTTCTAAGCTCGATAACAATTCTCATCCCTTTTCGGTTTGATTCATCACGTAAATCAGTAATACCATCAACTATTTTATTTTTAGCAACTTCGGCAATTCTATCTAACAATCTTGATTTATTAACTTGGTAAGGAATTTCAGTAACTATAATTGCGTTTTTAACTTTTTTGCCTTCAATAATTTCGCATTTAGCACGCATTATTACTGTACCATTACCTGTATGGTAAGCTTCTTTTAAACCAATTGGACCTAAAATTTGTCCTCCTGTAGGAAAGTCTGGACCTTTAATATGATTCATTAATTCATCAACAGTAATGTCTTTGTTATGCATGTATGAAACAACACCATCTATTACTTCTCCTAAGTTATGAGGAGGAATATTAGTTGCCATTCCAACCGCAATACCGCTTGCTCCATTTACAAGTAAGTTTGGATACTTAGCAGGCATTACAACTGGTTCTCTTTCGGTACTGTCGTAATTATCTTGAAAATCAACAGTTTCTTTATCGATATCTTTAACAAGTTCCATCGCAATTTTGCTCATTCTTGCCTCAGTATAACGCATCGCAGCTGCGCCGTCTCCATCTACTGAACCAAAGTTACCATGACCATCAACAAGAGGATAGCGATAACTAAAAGGCTGAGCCATTCTTACCATTGCATCATAAACACTTGAATCACCGTGTGGGTGATATTTACCAATAACTTCTCCAACAATACGAGCTGATTTTTTATGTTGAGTATTCGCATACATTCCAAGTTCATTCATCGCAAAAATTATTCTTCTTTGTACAGGTTTTAATCCATCTCTAACATCAGGTAAAGCTCTTGAAACAATTACACTCATTGAATAGTTTAAAAAAGATGTCTTCATTTCATTAGAAATATTTATTTCTTTTATTTTTCCATGAATATAATCTTCTTTACTACCATCATATAAGTCGTCTTCTTCTAAATTTTCATCAACTTCAACTTCATCATTATCAATTACTTTTTCATTTAAATCTTTTTCCATTTTTATCTCCTTTACGCATCAATGTTAGAAACATATTTTGCATTACTTTGAATGAAAATTTTTCTAGGTTCAACTTCTTCACCCATTAACATTGTAAATACTTGGTCTGCATTAATTGCATCTTTAGTAGAAACTTGTAGAAGTGTTCTTGTTTTAGGATCCATTGTTGTTTCCCAAAGTTGTTCAGGGTTCATTTCCCCTAACCCTTTATATCTTTGGATTTGTGGTCTTCCTCCAAAACGAGCTAACACTTCATCTAAATCTTCATCATTATAAACGTATTCTATTTTTCTTCCTGCTTGAACTTTATATAGTGGTGGTTGAGCAATATATACATAACCTAAGTCAATTAATTCTTTCATATATCTATAAAAGAAAGTTAATAAAAGTGTTCTAATATGTGCTCCATCAACGTCGGCATCCGTCATAATTACAATTTTATGATATCTTGATTTTGAAGCATCAAATTCTTCGCCAATTCCTGTCCCAAAAGCTTGAATCATTGAAAGAATTTCTTTATTAGATAACGCTTTGTCAAGTCTAGCTTTTTCTACGTTCAATACTTTTCCTCTTAACGAGAGAATCGCTTGAAATTGAGAATCTCTGCCTTGTTTAGCACTTCCGCCAGCACTGTCTCCTTCCACAATATAGATTTCTGATTCTTCTGGTTTTTTATTTCTACAATCAGCTAATTTACTTGCAAAGCCTAACGCATCTAAAGGACTCTTTCTTCTAGTTGCATCACGTGCTTTTCTAGCTGCTATTCTTGCTCTTGCAGCTAAAATAATTTTATCAATAATTTGTTTAGCGTCATTAGGGTTTTCTAATAAATAAAGTTCAATTGCTTCACCAATAACTTGAGAAGTGATTGCTCTTACTTCAGGGTTTCCTAATTTTGTTTTTGTTTGACCTTCAAATTGTGGGTCTGGATGTTTAATTGATAAAACACATGTGAGTCCTTCTAATGTATCATCTCTTAAAAAGGAATCATCTTTTTTAAGCATATCATTAGCCTCAGCATAGTTTTTCATAACTCTATTAATTGCTAATTTAAAACCATCCTCATGCATTCCACCTTCGTGTGTTCCAATGTTATTAGCAAACGACTTTAAGTTAGTTGCATAAGAGTCATTGTATTGTAAAGCCATTTCAATAGTTATTCCGTCTACTTCTTTTTCAACATACATTTCTTCTTTGTTAATAACTTGTTTACCTTCATTTAAAAAGGCCACATATTCTTTAATTCCGCCTTCATAAAGATAACTATGTTCTACTATTTCTTCTTTTCTTTCATCTCTTATACTAATTTTTAAGTTTTTATTTAAAAAAGCTAATTCTTGAACTCTGTTTCTAAGCGTTTCATAGTCATATTTTGTTGTTTCAGTGAAAATTAATGGATCAGCAACAAACTCAACTATAGTTCCTGTGTGATTTGATTCACCAACTACTTCAAGTTGTTTTGTTACTAGTCCTCTTTCAAACTGAATGTTATATTTTTTATCATTTCTAGCAACCAAAACATCAAATTCAACCGATAAAGCATTCACAACAGCTCCACCAACTCCATGTAGACCACCAGAAACTTTGTAAGAGTCGCTGTCAAACTTACCACCAGCATGTAAAACAGTAAAAATCGTCTCTACTGCAGGACGGTTTGTCTTATGATGTATATCAACAGGTATTCCTCTACCATTATCAGATACTCTAATACGGTCTCCTTTTAAAATAGTTATATGTATTTCATCACAATAACCAGCCATTGCCTCATCTATTGCGTTATCAACTATTTCCCAAACTAAGTGGTGAAGTCCTCTTTCTCCTGTAGAACCAATATACATCCCTGGTCTTTTTCTTACGGCTTCTAAACCTTCTAATATTTGAATATTATCCGCACTATAATTGTTTTTGTTTGTTTCCATTTTCATCTTTCCTCTCTAAATAAATCCCTTTTATCGGAAAATAATTACTTTCAGTTCCTGTAATAATTACTTGTTTATCTTCTTTTAAAATACTTTCTATCATTTTTTTAACATTGTTGTCTAACTCACTTAAAACATCATCCAACAATACAATAACCTCATCTTCTTTTATCAACTCTAGAAGAGCTAATTTGAGCGCTACTATCATAAGTCTTTGTTCACCTGCTGAAGCTTTAGTTTTAGCTAGTTCTCCATTAAAGGTTAAAACAAAATCATCTCTATGTGGTCCTTTGTTTGTAGTTTTCGTTAATAAGTCTCGTTCAGTTTCTTGATTTAATACACTTTCTAAACTATTTAACGCAACATCTGGTTTATAGATAACACTTACCTCGTCTTTTTGATTTAAACGCTTAAAACTCTCTTTAAATGAGCCATTTAACTTTTTAACAAATTCAGTTCTTCTTTTAATAATTACATCAGCTTCTAAAGCTAGTCTTTTAGACACTATATTAAGAAAAGTTAAGTCTCCACCTTTTTTTATTTGCTTAAGTAAGTCGTTTCTTCTTTTTAAAACTTGCCTATATGTACTAAGATCATTAAGATAACCACTATCTATTTGTACCATTTCAATGTCCATAAATGATCTTCTTGTTTTTGGTAGTCCTTTTATTATCTCTAAATCTTCTAAAGAAAACATCACCACCTTAAAACCACCAATAAAATCACTCATCTTAGTAACAACTTTATTATTAAATTTCAAAAACTTTCCTTCCTCACTTA
>CAZYSQ010000018.1:0-22863 GCA_964649865.1 uncultured Acholeplasmataceae bacterium | reverse complement strand
AGAGCTCCAGAGCACCAGAGCACCAGAGCACCAGAGCACCAGAGGCAAAAAAAAAAAAGGGCCTTAGCGGCCCTTGTTTGGTGTTACAGGTAGCGGGATATTACCGCCCGCTCTATGGTGAATGCTGCGCAGATTATAAGCGCCCAAAGGATAAGTAACATGGTGTGCACCTATTTAATCAGTCTAGGATAAAAAGCGACGGCCTCGGCACCTTGAAACTCTGAGGGATTGAAAGTTGCCCATCCCACAGGCACTGCAGCCGCGTCGGGAATCACCATGAAGCCCGAGCCGTCGGCGCGACGCACAGGGATAGCCAACTGGTGTAACTCGGTGGCTAGGTGCATAGCAAGGTCGTACGCGGCCCCGCTGTTGTTTCGGCCATTGAACACGACGTAAAGAGTCGCCTCTTTATTGTCACCCTTCGGGATATAACCCGTGGCGATTAAATCCACGGCACTTTGCAGCAAGTAAGGTAGATTATTTAACGCGGCCTTCAGGGTAGTGGTGGCCAATTCGTGCGTTGTGTCGGCTACATTAAGGCCGATATTCATCTCATATAACATGGGGTATTACCTCGTAGTTGTGTGTTGTGGGGCGAACTGTAGCGCGATACGCTATGCCTGAATAGGACAATTCGGGCCAATGTAGCGCGTTACGCTATAGATGATGGGGCAAAACGTGCCAGTGTTGCAGTGTTGCAGTGTTGCAGTGTTGCAGAGTTGCAGTGTTGCAGTGTTGCAGTGTTGCAGTGTTGCAGAGTTGCAGAGTTGCAGAGTTTGCCGTGGAACAATCGACTCGTTTTCGTGGAACACTGTGGCGCGCACACGGGGCTTCGTGGGGCCCCCTGCGGGGGAGGGTCCCCTACATGCCGAGACCCTGCACCAAAATTTCTCTGAAACAATTTTTCAAATCTTCTCTGTTCCAAATTTTCTCTGTTCCAAAATTTCTCTGAAACAATTTTTCAAATCTTCTCTGTTCCAAAATTTCTCTGGAAAAAAATTTCTCAGAAAAAATTTCTGGACTATATTTTACAAGTCCCTTGTAGTACGATGGAGAAAATCCTTGGAGGATTAGGAATGAGTAGAAAAAGATTTTTATTAAACCTGCCCGAAGTAGAGGGACTCTCTGAGCAGCAAATACTTTTCTTGGTGGAGTACATGAAGGACTTTAACGCCTTCCGTGCCGCCGAGGCAGCACAGTACGCAGACCCTGCGTACGGGCACACCCTGCTCCGCCAAGAGGCCATGGCTCGTGCGGTGGGCATCCAACTAAAGAAACGCCTTGACGACGCAGCCATCGACGCTGCCTGGGTGTTAGACGAGATGGTGGACAACCACTACTTAGCGCGACAAGCAGGCGACCTGAAGGCATCTAACACCGCTCTACAGGCCATCGGTAAGCTGGCCACCGTAGACGCTTTCGCGGCTGACAAGGTGGTGGTGACCGACGACGAGAAGATGCGAGAGCGACTAGAGCGTGGACGCCAACGGGTAGCGGAGATGGCCTCAGCTAAGGTGAGAAGCTTTATATGACCCTTGACGAGCAACTAGCAGACGAGTGCGCACGGTTCTACGCAGACCCCGTGGGGTGGGCGAACTGGGCGTTTGACTGGGGCAGAGGAGCCCTGCTAGGGTTCGACGGACTGGACGTGTGGCAGGAGGAGTGGCTGCATGAGGTCGGGGAGGCCGTGAGAGAGCGAGGCTTCAACGGCGTGGACCCTGTGATGCCCATCCGTAAGAGCACGGCATCGGGCCACGGCATCGGGAAGTCGGCGCTGGTGGCCATCCTGATACTGTGGATTATGAGTTCGAGGCCCAATGCCAAGGGCGTGGTGACGGCGAACACGGGTGACCAGTTGCGCACCAAGACCTGGGGTGAGCTGGCCAAGTGGAAGAAGCTGTGCATCACAGGCCACTGGTTCGAGATGAACACAGGTAAAGGTTCGCTGAGCCTGTACCACCCAGGCTTCCCAGAGACGTGGCGGGTGGACGGGGTGACGTGTCGAGAGGAGAATGCCGAGGCGTTCGCGGGTCTGCACAACAGTGCCAGTACACCGTTCTACATTTTTGACGAGGCGTCGGCAGTGCCTGACGCAATATGGGAGGTGGCCGAGGGTGGTCTGACGGACGGGGAGCCGATGTTCTTTGCGTTCGGGAACCCGACTCGTGCCAGCGGTGCATTCAGAAGGACGTTTGCCGACAGCCGATGGAGCAGTAAGCAGATTGACAGCAGGACCGCAGCCCGCACCAACAAGCAGTTGATACAAGAATGGATTGACGTGCACGGAGAGGACAGTGACTTCGTGAGGGTGAGGGTGAGGGGCATGTTCCCGCGAGCCTCAGACGCACAGTTCTTCCCGACTGACGTGGTGAGCGAGGCAATGAAGAGGCCACTGCCACCAGCACAGTTGCACAATGAGATGCTGATATGCGGCATTGACTACAGCCGAGGCGGTAGCGACAAGACCGTGGTTCAGTTCCGCAGAGGACGAGACGCTCGCAGCCACGTGCGCTACGAGATACCTGGCGAGAAGACAAGGGACAGCATGAGGGTGGCGGCGATGCTGTCACAGGTACTGAACCGACACAGGCCCGACGTTACTTTCGGTGACGTGGGCAGCATGGGCGGGCCTATCAATGACAGGCTGCGACAGTTGGGCCACGCGGTGATAGACGTGGGCTTCGGCCACAACGCCGAGGACAAGGACAAGTTCGCCGACCGCACCAGTGAGATGTGTGCGAGAGCGCTGGACTGGATGATGCAGGGCGGGTGTCTGCCTGACATCCCAGAACTGGAGGCAGGGCTGACAGAGAGGGAGTTCACCCATGACGGCAAGGACCGACTGCTCATGGAGAGCAAGAAGCTGATGAAGCGCAGACTGGGATGGAGCCCTGACGACATGGACGCGCTGCTGCTGACGTTCGCGTCAGAGGTAGCAGCGGAGCTGGCGGAGGAGGAGGACTTCGACGAGTACACCCGAACAGGTCACTGGAGCGACGTGGGTGATGTGAGGCCCTACGACCCCTTTGACAACGACCGTCGAGCAGTGTTAAATAGTTACGATAGATTCTAGGGAGACGACTATGTGCAAGTCACCGAAAGCGCCCGACGCGCCGCCACCACCACCAAAGTTGCCAGAGGCACCGACAATGCCTGATGCGGGTCTGTCTGACTCACGCCTGTTTGACCGACAGTACCGACGCAGTCGTAACGTGAGCAACACATTACTGACCGACCAGCCCATGGGGGGAGGTCTTACTGCGGCTGCGGGCGGCGGACGCGCAACCTTGCTGAGTGGACTCAATGGCTAACTTACAGTATTTCCAGAAGAGGGCGAAGGCCCTTGAGAGTCAGCGTGACCGTTACAAGTCACTGTGGACCCAGATAGCGAAGAACTTTGTCCCTTATCGGGGACGCTTTTCGTTGGACGAGACACAGGGCACGGACAAGTACGCTGACCTCCTGAACAACAAACCCCCGCTATCCATGCGGGTACTAACAGCGGGCCTGATGTCAGGGATGACGTCGCCCGCCCGCCCATGGTTCCGCCTGTCTACTGGTGACGTCACGCTGGACGAGCAGGATGAAGTGAAGCAATGGCTCTACGATTGCCGCGAAATCATGCTCAACTTGTTCTCACGAACCAACGTGTACAATTCTCTCCAGACTTTCTACAACGAAATCAGTACCTTCAGCACCGCTGCGCTAGGCATGTTCGAGGATGACGATGTGTTCGTTCGTTTTGAAGCCCTGACAGCAGGTCAGTACGCTGTGGGCATGAACAACAAAAACGTCGTGGACAGCATAGTCATCCGCCGTAAGCGCACAATCAGCTCAATTGTGAAGGAATTTGGCCTTGAGAACGTACCGATGGGGGTCCGTAACCTCTGGGAGAGGGGCGAGCTGGAAGAGAAAAGGGAGTTAGTGAACCTGATTGAGCCCAACGATAATCGCGGCGGCACAGTGTTCTCATACGACTTACCCTTCCGTTCGGTCACCTGGATAGAAGGAGTAGGAGGCCGCGAGGCCATTCTGCGTCAGAGCGGCTACAACGAGTTCCCCTTTGCCGTGGCCCGCTGGGACGTGGTGACGGGAGAGGTGTACGGCACCGACTCTCCTGCGCTAATGGCGTTGGGAGACGCGAAGGGCCTACAACTGATTGAGCGAGACCTGCTGCAAGTAGCAGACCGCATGGCCGACCCAGCGTTGTTGGCCGACAAGGACCTGCGTAGGAGCTTGGGCAATCGGGCCCCTGTCCCTGGCTCCATGCACTACGTGGACGACCCTAGCAAGGACATCAGGGCTTTAGGCCAGGAAGGCCGCACTGCCCTGTCTGAGATGATAGCCCTGTCACAGAGACAAGAGGCCCGCATCGACGCCGCGTTCTACGTGGATATGTTCTTGATGTTGGCGAGCTCGGACCGTCGAGAGATGACTGCCAGAGAAGTTTCAGAGCGACACGAGGAGAAGCTGCTACAGCTAGGCCCTGTGCTAGAGCGTCTACAGGACGAGCTGCTCAATCCTTTGGTGGCGAGAACCTTCAGTATCCTTCAGCGCTCACGCATCCTGCCTGACCCACCAGAAGAGTTAGAGGATGTAGAGCTATCGGTGGTGTACATCAGCCTACTGGCACAGGCACAGCGCCTAGTGAGCCAGCAGAACGTGGACCGACTCATGGACACCGCAGGGGCGTTGATGAACTTCGACCCGAACATCGCTCAGAAATTGAATGTAGAACGGATACTAGACGCCTACGCCGACGTCCTCGGCGTGGCACCTGACCTTCTGAAAACGCAGGACCAGTACTCTCAGCTCCTAGAGGCGGCGCGACAACAGCAACAGCAACAAGAGGCGATGGCAGCCATGGGCCAGATGGCTGACGTGGCGCAGAAGGCCAGCCAGACCCAACTAGAGAAGCCCAGCGGCCTCTCTGAGATAATGAGACGAGGAGGCATGATGTGACCCCTTTACCAAATACTACCTATGTGGACGCAGCCTTCTATGGCGTGGAATTAACGAACCGCGACCTTAGCGGGAGCACGTTTATCGGGTGCAACTTCAACAAGGTACGAGCGGAGGGGGCTGACTTCACAGGGGCCACCTTCGAGGGATGCAACCTACAGTTCATCTCAGCTAAGGGTGCCAAGTTTGAGTGCGCAACATTCCACGGCTGCGACCTAGAGAAGGCGGACTTCCGCGACACCAACTTTATCCGCGCCAAGTTCGACGACTGCTGGTGGACCAACACGGTGTTCCAGAACGCGGACTTCACCTTCGCGGACTTCTCCCGCATCCATGAGCTTGAGACCGCGTGGATTTACCCCATCAAAGCGGATAGCAAATACTTCAAAATCATTGACGCCCAGCCTTTCGGGGCAGTGATAACCAAGCGCACAATGATGCTCGGCTGCTTGCACAAGACCCAGAAGGACTGGTTCGCCATGAGCGAGATTACCCTGGCCGCCAACACCTGTGGGGATGTGAACGCCAACCCCGAGTGGATGAAGTGGAAAGGCGAGCTGGCCAACAGACTGCCCGCTTGGTGTGACGCACTGGAGGACATGGAGTGAAGATAGAGGACGACATTCAGGACGTAATGCGCACAGAAGGGGGCCGACGAGTAATGGCCCACTTGATAGCGCTTACAGGATTTTCTTCACCGAAGTTTACATTAGACCCAACTGGTGCTACTGTAATGCTTGCAGAGAAGGCGTATGGTGCTAAACTTGTGCGCACACTACAAGAAGTGGACTTCGACCTGTATATGAAAATGATTAAAGAGGAGCACGACAATGGCTGATTTATTGAACGGGGGCACCCCCGCAGAACCAAACAACGGACCCGCGACTGACCCAGCCGCAGAGCCAGCAACGCCACCAGCAGACCCTGCTGCAAGCGGTGCACCAAATGAAGGGGGCGCGGCACCTGCCGCTCCACAGGAGCCCGCCCCCGAACCATTTACCTTGGCAGACCTGAAGGTGGCCGAGGGAGTGACAGTGGCTGAGGAAGACTTCAAAGCCTTAGCAGAGTTACTCGGTGATGGCTTCACCAAGGAGACCGCCCAGAAGTTCATTGACTTCGAGACGGGTCGCCAGAAGGCGCTCATGGATGCCATCAAAAGTGAAAACGATAAACAGCTTGACGAGTGGGAAGCCGCTGCGAAAGCTGATAAAGACTTCGGCGGCGACAAGTTCGACCAGAGCTTGGTAGCTGCCCAAGAAGCTCTCGATAAACTGGGCACACCAGAACTTCGAGATATGTTAAAACAGACTGGCTTGGGTAGCCATCCAGAAGTCATCCGTCTGTTTGTTAAACTCGCCCCTTTGGTGAGAGAAGAACGCCCAGGCACTGGCGGCACGGGCGGAGGCAAAGAGCCTTCTCGACTCGAACTACTGTACGGCAAACAAAACTAACAGCCTGATACCACGGAGGTAACTTATGGCTATCATCGGTAAGACTATGTTGGACCTGATTGACTACTACAAGTCAATTGACAGTGCCAAAAACATCGTACCCGTTATTGAGATGTTGACTGAGCAGAACCCAATTTTGAGTGATGCCATCTTCGTTGAATGTAACAACGGTTCGACCCACTTAACCACCGTTCGTACAGGCTTACCCAAAGTAACTTGGGGCCGTCTATACAAAGGTACTCCTAACGACAAATCAACTCGTGCGCAAGTCACCGACAGCACAGGCTTCTTAGAAGGCCGCAGCATGGTGGATGCTCGCTTGATTGATGAACTGTCAAACGGCAATGGTCCTGCACTCCGCTTGAGCGAAGCGTCAGCGTTCCTAGAGTCTATCGGCCAAGAGATGGCTACCAAGATTTTCTACGGTAACGACGCAGAGTCCCCAGAAGAGTTCATGGGCTTAGCTCCTCGCTTCAATGACATTGGCGCCCGCAACGGCGGTCAGATTGTTGACGCATTGGACTTCGACACCGACGCAGATAAAGCCACCCGTACCGACCTGACTTCAATCTGGTTCGTAACATGGGGCGACACTCAGTGCAGTATGCTGTATCCAAAAGGCAGCTACGCTGGTGTGAAGCGTGAAGACTTGGGCAAACAAACCGTAGCCGACGAGCAGGGCAACCGCTTTGAAGCATACGAAGAAGTGTTCCGTCAACACGCAGGCTTGTCAGTACGTGACTGGCGCTACGTGGTGCGTATCGCAAACATCAGTATCACCGACTTAGCCGCTGGCAAAGTTAACCTGTACGGTGCAATGCGTCGCGCATACTATCAGCTACACAACCGCCGTGTTCCAGGTGGCAAGTTAGTTTGCTACATGAACAAGGACGTGTTGGAAGCGTTAGACCAGTTAGCGCACGAAAAAGGTGGCGACAGCACCATGGTGCGTTTGACCTCCAGCGAACAGCAGGGTGAGACCATCACTAGCTACCGTGGTATCCCAATCCGCGAGGTGGATGCCTTAATCAACGCAGAGGAGAAGGTGGAGTAATCCGCCTTCCGTAAAGGAGAATCTTATGATTTTATCTAACCAAAGTTTGTTTAGTAACGACCAAGCGGTGACTGCCACCGCCGTGTCCACTAACGTGATTGACACTGGCGAGAAAGGCACTCCAACTTGGGGTACGGTTGCTTTCGCAGGCGACATTGGTAAGGGCACTCCAATCCCATTGGAAGTGGTCATTACTGAAGACTTCGCTGGCCTGACTTCACTGACCATCGCAGTTGAAACAGGCGCAACCGACGCTCTAGGCACCGTGCTTCTGACCCAGACCATCGCCGTAGATGACTTGAAGGTGGGCAAACGCCTTAACTTCAAGGTAGTTCCTGAAGGAGTACAGCGCTTCCTGGGCTTGAAATACACCGTAGTGGGCACTGGTACTGCTGGTAAGGTTAAAGCAGGCATCAGCCACGGTGGCGGCAACAACGTACAAGGGGTTTAATATGCCAACGTATCGCGTAAAGGAAGGCCACACGGCCTTCGTCAACAGCGCTCTGCGTGAAGGCGGGTACGTCTTTTCTAAGGAGAAGCCGTACCAACGAACCCCTGAGTATGTGGAGCTAGTGGACTCACGCAAGGCTGAACAGGCGTTGGCCAAAGAGGCTGCGAAGCCTAAGACCTCCGCCCCTAAGAGCCGTAGCTTTGTGGACACTGACCTGTCTAAAACCCCAACGGTGCAACTATAATGGTAGAAGTGGACGTCTGGAACATGGCAACTAGCTTGGTGCGGGCTCGCCCCGTCCAAGTGACCACTGAGGATACGCCTCAAGCTCAAGCTTGTCGGGCTCACTCCGACGTGTGCGCTCGAATGATATTGAGTGTAGTGCCCTGGACGTTCGCTACTCGGTGGGAGAAACTCCACCACCACCTGACTGACGTCGCACCAGAGGGCCTCTTCGCCTTGTCTCTGCCCGCAGGGGCAATCAAGGTGTGGGGGGCCCGAACCGCTGGACACCCATTCCTCAGCGAGATGAACGACCCTACCGTCGAGTTTGAAGTGAACCGAGGCACCTCGGGCACTCGCACGGTGTTCACAAACGTAGAGGACGCCGAATTTGAAATCACCAAGATGATGCCCCTTGGCGTCTGGCCAGCTTCTTTGCAGGAAGCGTTCAGCTATCTACTGGCATCTAAAATCGCAATACCTCTCGCTGGAGTAGAACAGGGGCGGTTCCTTCGCCGAGAATACTCAGACGAGTATCTCAGAGCGCTAGACCGCGCACAGACTGAGGACGCGGGCCCTAACCGTCTATCACGCAGGGAGAGTAAATACATCACTGGCAGGAGATAGACGACATGCCGAAAATTATCCGAAACAACTTCACCTCTGGTGAAGTATCTCCTGCTCTGCGAATGAGACAGGACTTGGCGCTTTTTGAGTCTGGACTCAAGACTTGTAAGAACGTGATGGTGACACCCGAAGGTGGGGTGCGTTCGCGCTTTGGCTCCCAGATGACCTATAGCCTGGGCTCGGCCTCGGACTTCAAAAATGCAAGACTAATCCCTTTCCTCTTCAACAAAGAACAGGCATATCAAGTCCTCTTCACCCCGAGCATGATAGCCGTGTTCTGGACGGGAATGCCCGTGATAGGGCCTGGCGGCCCCGTGGTGTTTACTTCAGGCTCCCCTGGGTGGCCAGGGTACACTGCCGACGAAATCCAAAAAATCCAGTACACCCAGACTCTTGATGTCATGCTGCTGGCCGTCGAAGGGAAGCCCGTTGCTGCTTTACGCAGAGGCAATGGAGAGGTGTGGGGCCTCTCTTCTAGCCTGTGGGGGGAGGCCAAAATCCCTCCCGTGTACATCTCTGGCGGGACGGGCATGACCCTCTCCTCGGTGTCGTACAGTCCAAGTAGCAGGACACTGACCGCGGTGTCTGACTCAGGGACTGCCGCAGACTACACAGGGCGGCGCATCTGGATACACGACTCTGACCCCGCGAGCGTATTTAACAAGTATGACTGGGACTTGGTGGTGACGTCAGCGACACCAGCCAGCCCCTCTGGCGTGAGCATTACCGCCCGCTTAGTGTCGGTGCCTGGCCCCAAAGTGGGAGAGACAATTCCTTCTATCGCGGCGGGAATGATGTTCGACGCCTCCTTGGTAGGGGACCAATCGGCGGCGGGCACCTACAAGAAGGACTACTACTACCGAGTGACCGCCGTTCTTGCGGACGGAAGAGAGACCCCTCCCTCTGCCGTAGTCAGCGGCTACCAGATAAACACCTTGACTGCGGTGAACGGGCTCAAGTTCACATGGGCGGACTGGGCGGGGGCCAATGGGACCGATGTCCTGTACTACCGAGTGTACAAGGAGACGTCTCCTGGTTCGGGTATTTTTGGGTGGATTGGTGACGCGAACTCCACTTCCTATGAGGACTACAACACCGCCCCCTTGACCTCTGACAACATCACCTCGTCGGAAGGCATCGCGGTGCCTAACGCCTCTGCGATTGCGCTGTACCAACAACGGATGTTTATGGGCGGCGGAGGTGAGATGCCCACACAAATCACTTCATCACGGACAGGGGACTACTTCTCCTTGAAGACCAGCAGCCCCATCAAGGACACCGACGCTTTCACGTTCAACCTCTCCACCCCTTCTTATGAGAAGGTGGTGTCGATGGTGTCCATGGACCGTTTGTACATCCTCACTAACGAGGGCATATGGGCGGTGGGCGAAGGGGTGAACGAAGTGATGACACCCACGACTTTCTCCGCCAAGAAACTCTCCTACACAGGGGCAAGTTCCATCCGTCCTATTGTACTGGGCTCGCGCATAATGTTCGTGCCTTCCCGCAGAGACCGCATCTACATTGCGTCGTTCGGTGGGTCAGAGGGCGTGTCTGCACTAGAGGACGTCACCCTGACCGCGAGACATCTGTTCGACGGGCACCAGATAAAAGAGGTAGTCCGTCGCTCGGAGGGAGGCGACAGCTTCTGGGTGCTTCGGGATGATGGCAAGCTGCTAGTCTTAACCTATTTGCCTGACCACAAAATCAGTGCTTGGGCCTCATGGGAGCTGGGGGGCGGGGCGGAGGCCGCTTCGCTTCTTGGTATCCCTGAAGCACGAAGCGAAGCGGTGTACGCTGTCCTTCTGCGGGGGAACACCGCGACGATGGAGAGGCTGACCCCTCCTCCTTTTTCGGACACCACACCGATGCTGGATGCCTGGGTGCTGTCAGAGAGGGGCGGCTCGCCCTTCACCTACATAGGAGGGCTCGGGCACCTAGAGGGACGGGAAGTGTACGCGGTGGCAGACAACCACCCAGTGGGACCTTTCGTGGTAGACAACGGCGCAATCGAACTCGACCACCCAGTAAATGCTGCCTTCGTGGGCCTACAATTCACTGCGGAGATTGAGACTTTCCCCATCTACCCTGAGTCCAATGAGCTGGGACAGGTCGGCCAGGCGGTGAGAGCCCGTGCGCACATGTTTGACGACTCTCCTGTGCGCCTGTACATTGGGGGGCAGGAGGCACAGTCATACTCCCGCGACGTGAGCAACGGTTACGGAGCACCTTTTGTAGGAGAGACTCAAGACTTCGACATCCCAGGGAACTGGATGGACGGAATGACATTACGGGCCACAGCCGACTGGGGCATCCCTCTTCGACTTTTAGCACTGGAGCTGCAAATTGAGTATTAGATATGTACGTTCGACACTTGAACACGCTGACTTCCTGGCTCGGAACCTCCGAGCAGGGGACCTTGAGGAGCTCAATGCGGGGGGCATCGCGGAGCAAGAAGACCTGACTTCGGCCCTGCGGTCGCCCCTACTCATGCAGGGAGAGACACTCACCCTCTTGGTGGATGGAGTGCCTGCTGCCATGTTCGGCGTGGTGGACCTAGGCAATGGGAGAGGGGGTCCGTGGCTGCTGGGTACTACAGTGTTGGACCAGAACAAGCGGCTGCTATTGACGGATGCCAGGGTAGTGGTGCAGAATATGATGAACCAATTTGAAGTCCTTGAGAATTTGATTTTTGAGGGCAGTAAGACCAACAGACGATGGCTCCGATGGCTCGGGTTCTCGGAAGACGACCCCTTCCCTCACCCTGAAACAGGAGAGCTTTTCATCCGTTTCCACTGGAGGAAGCAATAATGTGTGCACCCGCAGCTTTCGCAGTCGCTATGGCGGTAGGCCAAGGCGTAATGCAATACCAATCAGAGAAAGAGCAGGGCAAAGCAGATTTGGCCATGGCTAAGTACAACGCTCGTGTCCAAGAGAACGCAGCCGTCAAGACACGTAATAAGGGCATCGAGGACGAGAATGCCAAACGTCTTGAGACCTCGCAGCTCGCCTCTCGACAAAAGGCGCAGCTCGCCGCTAGTGGCCTGGATGTAGGGTACGGCACCTCGTTGGCGATTGAAGAGGACACCTTCCTCCGAGGCAACCTAGACGCCATGCGCATCCGTGAGAACGCGCAAGACCAAGCACAGGCCCAGGAAGACCAGAGCCGCCTTACCCTAATTCAGGGCCGCAACGCCCGACGCCTCGCCCGCATCCGAGGCATTTATGGAGGCGTCTCTTCTGGCGCTCAAACAGGCGCGTCGTCATACGGCGCCGCCTCTTCTAGCGGGTGGTTCGGTTCTGGTTCGACGGGAGGTGCAAGCTGATGGCAGGACCTAGAGTAGAACTTTATCGAGAAGGCACCGTACAGCGACAGATTGCGCAAGAGCCTCTCATGGGCCCCGTGGACACTGGGTCAAGGTACGCGGCACAAGCGGTGAAAGACCTCGCCAACTCGGGCATGGGCATTGCCAAGACCGTAAGTGACAACCGAATGAGGGAAGAGACCCTGAGAGCCAAAGAGCTCTATGTGCAAGCAAAGGAGCGGCTCCAGGAGCGCCAGTCTTACCATTTGAGTCGCAAGGGGCATGAGGCCCTGGATGACGAACAGCCCTTCCGTGATGACATAATGTCTATCGTCAGAGACACCCGCGGCTCGGCGGCAGAGTCGCTGTCTGAGCGCACCCAGAGAGAGCTGGACCTCCAATTGCACGAGATGGTAATAGGAGCGAGAGGCACTTCCGCTTCTAAAATCTCCCAAGAACAGGAGCGAGTAGAGGCTTCCCTCAACAAACAGATAGCGGACGGAGCCAACGACGCGGGGTTCACCCTTGGTCAGGCACTCGGCAATGCCACAGGCAATCGCTGGGTGGGTTTGCTGGGCCAGATGGGGAACGAACATGCCGCTGCGAAAGAGGCACGAATTGCTTATCTCAAAACTGTGGGGCAGTACAACCCTGAGACTGAAGAGGCTGAGAGGGAGAGAGCGGGCTCCTCTTACGGGCTCATGGTCATCAAAGGGGCGGCCAACGACAGTGGCGCCGCGGGGGCTAAGTCTGCGTTCGAGCTCCTAGAGAAGAACGAGATTAAGTTGGTGGCTGGTGACGCAGAGCAAGCTAAGAAGCTAATCGCCTCTCTTGAGGTCTCCGAGAAAGAAGACGACCGCAACACCCGTATCGGGCTGGGGGTACAGTACGCGCTGCAAGCAGAGACCCTGTCTGAAATGGAGAATCTCATTCGCGACCTAGACTCCGACGTTCAAGTGGCGGTGAGAAACGCGGCGAAGGCCCAGTTGCTTGCGGTGAAGTCTGAGAGGGTAGAGACCGCCGCCAATGCGAACGAAACCCTCAACCGTTACCTGTCCGACAATCCAGGAGCGACGTTGGCCGACGCGGCCCAGGAGCACCCTGTCGAGTGGGAAGCGGTGAAAGACAACAAACAGTACGTACAGCGTCTCTCTAACCGAGAGGACATCACCTCAGACCTAGCCTACTACGGGAGCATCTTCGCAATGACACCTGAGCAGCTGCGGGAGGCTTACGAGAAGGGAGAGGAGGGTCTCAAGCCTGGCGAAACGAACAAGTTTCACCAAGAGATTATTAACCGAACCAATGGACCTGACTCCCGCCGCATCCTGTCCTACATCAACACGGCAATGAAACCCAAAGGCTCGCAAGACCCGAAGAGAGAGGTGCGCTCTGACGGCCTCCGAACTCTTCACCAGCAGTTTCTAAATAACATCCAGACGATGTACGGCGGCACCCCTTACGAGAAACTTAGTGGGGCTAACAGGGAGAAGGTGGACAAATTGTACCGAGCAGTCAACGTCCGTCTGGAGCATGAACTGGACAAGCTGGAAGAGCAGGGGCTCCCTCCCATCATCAGTAACGACCAGTTCGCCAAGATAGTGGACGAGTACAAATCCCCTATCCTGGAGAGCACCGCAGGGACTTGGGACGCTTACCGCCCAGGCTCTGGGGTCCGTTTCATTTGGAACGACAAGACAATGAAGGACTTGACCGCAGAGCAGCAAGACGCGCTGCTAGACTACTTCGGTGACGGAGGGAAGCCTGGTGACCTCGCACCAATCTTCGAGGAGTTTGGCGGCGTCAAGATTCCCGCAGAAGACTTGAGAATTTACGCGGCCACCGCAGGCAAAGGGGTGCCCATGAAGGAGCTCCGCGACTTGGTGGAGAAGAGAGGATTTACCGCAGACAGACTGAAGAAGCTGGTAGATGTGGTGACGAAGAACAACCTTAACTCTACTGCGAAGAACATTGAGTATGTTTACCAAGCTAACAAAGATTATTTTGACGGACCACAGGAGCAATAATAGATGGCGCAATTGAACCTTGAGGGCGCAGAGTTCGTCCCTCAACTTTTTGAAGAAGAAGAAGAGCGGACGCCGCTAGAGACCCCTGCACCTGAGACCCCTGCACCTGTGACGAATGAAGGGCTCAACCTAGAAGGCGCGGAGCCCGCAGCGGCTCCCTCTGTAGAAGAAGCCCCCGCCCTCAACCTAGAAGGGGCCCAGCTCGCACCGACATCTATCCTAGAGAACGCACAGAAGTTTGACGCCGAGTTGGTGGGCAAAGCGCGTAAGCTAGGAATCAGTGCCCGTGACGCCATGGCCAACCCTGAGCTGGTGACTACTGCGGAGAAGCGCCGTAAGGAAGCATGGGACACCCTGCGTGAGCAGTTCCCTGACACAGCGAAGTTCTTGGACAACCCAGAGAACGCCGCCCTCTCCCACGATGACATCTCCGCCCTCACAAAGATTGAGGGCCAGCTTCGTGACTGGTGGAGCAAGACCGACCAAGACACCCACATTACCTCCTCTTTCTTCGGGGGCATGGTATCAGGTTTAGGGGACGCGGCGTCAGGCCTTGGAGAGGTATTGTATGCCCTTGAGCAGCAGCTCATGTCTAACCTCCGCAACAGTTTCGGTGCCGAACGAGTGGACACTGCGAGGGCCTACACTGACGCAATCGCAGCGCCATTCCAGCGACTGCTGACCAATGTGTTCAGCGGGGAGCAGCCTGTGTTCAGCGAGGACCCCAACGCCTTTATCGCGCCGAACATAGAAGAGGTGCTAGGCAGCATCGGAGGAGGCATCTCCGACTGGTCTTCCGACACCTTCGGCACCCCCGACAAGAACTCACATCCACTAGACCGCCTAGCTTCTGGTCTGGGGGGCCTTGCTAACCAAGCGATATTGAGCAGCAACCCTATAGCCTTAGCCACATACTTGTCCGCCCTTGGCGCACATGAACAGGCCCAGCAGATTGACTTCTCAGAGACCCCTGTCTACTACAGAGACCGCGCCACCGCTATCCTAGCCGCCACGCCTGTCACCGCTATCACCGAGTGGTCCGCGCTAGAGCGGATATTGGCACCAGCGAAAGCCCCAGGATTCAAAGGGGCGGTTCGCTCCATGGCAGGAGCGGGTGTGTACGAAGCAGGCCAAGAACAAGCAGAGAAGGCCCTGCAAGGTCTTATCACAGGGGCCGCAACGGGAGAAGAGCAGGACCTCTTGATGGGTGCAGACGAGCTTCTCGACGTGTTCTTGGTGGGGTCAGTGGCCCACGGCACCTCGCTGGCTATCCGTAACCGTACTAAGAAATGGCTGGAACATAACCTAGCCGACACAGCTATCGAGTCTGGCCAGAACGAAAACCGTCAGGCTAACCAGATGCTCGACGCGGTGCAGGAGTCCCTCACCGCTGAGCGCTCGCCTGAAGCTTTCCGAGAGTACCTGAACCAGATAGAGCACGAGGGCACCAGCCTTTACGTGTCACTGGATGCGGTGCAAGAGGCTCTAGCCACCGAGGTGGCGGACGACGAGCACAACAATGCAGCCATGGAACTTCTGTCCAGTCGCATCGACGAGGACCCTGACGCCGACACCATCATGCTGACAGGCGAAGAGGCGGCCAGCATCCTGTTCACCTCTGACTATGCTGACGCCTTGCGCGAGCACTACACCCTGAACGCTGACTCGGTGGCCCCTGCTAAGGCCGAAGAGGTCCGCGCCAACACCTCTGCGTTTGTAGACAAGATGGTGGACCGAGCCCTTGAAATGGCTCAATCAGAGGCAGAGGCGCGTCAAGTGTACGAGCAAGTTCTTGGCGACCTCAAAGAAGTAGGACATCTTTCTGCGGCAGACCGCCGCATCATGGCCCGAATTGTCCCAGCGTGGGCTGCGGCCAAGGCCCGCCGAGAAGGCAAGACTGCGCTGCAAGTAATGGAAGAGGCTAACTTGGTGGTCCGCAAGGCCGACCTCCAGATTACCCGTATAGAGGGCCTCAACCAGACAGAGCGGCAGGAGGACGGCTCCCTGCAAGGTCTCCCCCGTATCCGAGACGCCGCCGCGTTCGAGCCCGCTAGACAAGCAGCAGAAGCGTACATGGCTTCTGCGGGGATGGAGTACCGCCCACCCAGCACATACGCCTTGGTGGACGAGGACCGTGCTCGCCGTATTGCGGAAGAGTACGAGAAGGCGGAGCACCGCCCCAATGACCCCGAGGTACAAGCGGCTTACCGTCAGATGGTCAAAGAGACACTGGAGCAGTACAAAGCCATCCTGGCTACAGGGATTAAGATTGAGATGATTCCTGCGGGGGCCAAGGACCCTTACGCTGAAACCCCTCGGATGGCGACAGAGGACGCCCGCAATAACAACCATCTTTGGGTGTACAGCACCCGTGAAGGGTTCGGGACAGGAGAAGAGTTCTCTCCCGACGGCAACCCTCTGTTAGAGGACTCGGGCTTCACCGATGCCAACGGCGTTCCTATGCTCGCCAATGATGTTTTCCGAGCGGTCCATGACTACTTTGGTCACGTCAAAGAGGGCGTGGGGTTCCGTGCCGACGGAGAGGAGAACGCTTGGAGGGCCCACGCCGCGATGTACTCGCCTCTGGCCCGCCGAGCCATGACCACCGAGACCCGTGGACAGAACTCTTGGCTGAACTACGGCCCCTACGGCGAGAAGAACCGTACCGCCAAACCAGAAGACACTGTGTTCGCTGACCAAAAAACCACGCTCCTCCCCGAGTGGGTGAGCGAAGAGGCCATGGGCGACCCTGCCCCTGAAAGGATGAACCAGGTGCTGTCCATCGCCCGAGGATGGTATCAGATGGGCACAGGCACTATCGGCCTGACCCAAGTCGAGTCTCGCATGACCTTCCTGCACGAGATGGCTCACTTCATGCTAGACATGGAGGACGCCAACGGTGCGGTTTGGCAGGGCACTCGTGACTGGTTGTCTCGTAATGGTTTGGTGGACTTCGCACAAGAAGCCCAGAGCTACCTGCACATGATGTCCAACGCGGCTAACACCGCAGAGCAACGAGAGAGGGGCTTCACCGAGGCTACTCGTGCACTGGCAGAGGACGACGACCATTACTGGGGTTTCAGCTACACCGACGTGGCGGAGTGGAGAGCCAAGTACGGCGACAACCCAGACAAATTCATGCCAGAAGATGGCCAGCTAGTGACAGCTCACACTCGTATCAAGGCTAAGCAGCGCGACGCCATCCTGCAAAAACTGCAAGGAGAGGCAGACGACAGCATGGACTTCGGCAACTTGCGTACATGGGCGCAGGTTTACGCCTACGCCAGTAGCGCAGACGGCCCCCAGAGAGCAGGTGAGTTGTTGGCCGAGCAGGGCGTAATGGGCATCAACCGTGAGGTGGGAGGCAAGAAGGTCACCACTCTGTGGGGCCCTGACTTCATGGACGCCGCAGACGCCAACACCCAATGGGCCAGCACCCGTGACTTGGTGAACTTTAACGCGGCCCGTCGCTCTGGCAAAATCCCTGACGTGTTGTCAGAAGAGACCATCCTCAGTTTCACGACCACAGGGACCACTGGCGACGCGGCTTTGGACAGCATCTTTACACGAGCTTTACACGAGAAGTTCGCACGAGGCTTTGAGAAGTACCTCATGGAGGGCAACGCTCCTACCGCAGAAATGGCCCGCACGTTCCGAGACATCTCTCGGTGGGGCGGCGACTTGTACGCACGTGAAGGGGGCACTGACTCTTTGAACGTGGAGCTGGACGACACCATGCGTCGCCTCTTCGACTCCCTTATCACTACACCAGAGCAGATTGAGCGCGAGGCTGCCCGCTCCAGTGTAGAGGACCTGTTCACCAGTGCCGCCGAGGCAGGCATGACACAGGAAGAGTACGACAAGTACCTAGAGGAGCAGGAGTCTCGCAAGGAGAAAGCGGAGAAGACTGTCCGTGAAAAGATTGTGGGCCTAATCAAAGCCCGCATGACCCGTGAGTACAAGAAGCGTGTGGCCGAGGCCAAGGAGGCGCTGCGTGAGGAGGTCGAGAACGAACGCTTACACCGTGCCCGTGAGGCGCTGAAGGGCGACCTGAGACTGGACTACAACGCTGCTGCTGACATCATTGGCAAGGACGGTGTGAACAAGGACGGCGAGCCTATTAAGATTATGCCTAACCGTCTGAGAGGGATGTGGAAGAAGGGTGGTGAGGGCACTGACCCTCAAGTGGCCGCAGAACTTCTTGGCTACTCCACAGCGGAAGAGATGCTGCGTGACATCGTTGAAGGCCCCACGTTCAACCAAGACCTTGAGGCAAGAGCACAGGCTCGAGCAGAGGAGCAGATGGGCGGCACCGCCACACAGGAACAGATTGCCGAGATGGTGGAACAAGCTGTCCGTAACGAGGTGACTGAGGCTGAGATTTTGGCCCAGCTCCGAGTGCTGACCCGCACCCCCGAGCAGGACGAGCAGATGCGTATTCGCCAGAAGGCGGAGGAGATGATTGGTGGTATGCCTCTCAGCCGTATCCGCCCAGCTACCTACCGTGCTGCGTACACCAAGGCAGCTAAGGCTGCGGCTAAGGCTCTGCGAGAAGGCAACAGAGAGGAGGCAGCCAAGCACAAGCGCCGCCAGTATATGTACCTCCACGCAGAGATTCAGGCTCGCAAGGCTCTGAGTGATGCCAAGGCTCACCGTGCGTGGGCCAAGCAACACTCCAGCCCCAAGAACATTGTGGCCTTGGCCCGTCGAGGCGGTGGGTTTGCCGAGCAGTTCCAGAAAGTATTGCAGCAGTTCAAGCTGACCAACAATGAGTCTTTGCCTTTCCGCGATGACACTGGCTTGTCCGTGGGCAGTTTTGCCAAGCGTATGCTGTTCTCTGCGGGGCAGCACATCAACGTCTCCCAAGCGGTGCGTCTGGGCGAACGGTTTGAGAGCGCCAACGACATGACACCTGACCAGTTGAAGGGTGCGATTGAGACGCTGAAGTCCCTTGAGCGCAACAGCAAAAACTACATTATAGTGGTGAAGGCTAAAGAGCAGGCCGAGCTCAACGACTTGGTGAACGCGCTAGGCCAGTCCCTGGAAGGACGTGACCCACGTCACCCCATCAAATCTGAAGACAACGACCTTACCGAGGCGGGCTACTGGAGCAAGTTCAAGAAGCACATGGCAGACTGGATTGCCTACAACACCAAGGTGCCTTGGATGATGCGTTGGATGGACGGGGGCAAGGCCGTGGGTATCTGGCACCAGACCTTCACTCAGCCTCTGACAGACGCATTCCATGAGGAGCAGAAGATTATCCGCGCGGTGTTCCAGCCAATCGCCACTGCTATTCGTGAGCGCTCCGAGGCTGACATTCAGCGTCACCGTCGTAAACACTCGGTGACACTGCCCGACGGCACCACGCTGACTTTGAGCGGGCACCAGATTCTGCACCTAGCATCGCACCTCGGCAACGCGGAAGGACGTCGTAAGGTGCAGCAGGGCTACAAGATGTTGCAAGAAGGGGCCGACCCTAACGCCGTCTCTCCTGTCGCGCAGCAGCTTATCGACAAGATGACCGAGAGCGACTGGGCTTTGGTCAACCTGATTCACTCCCAGCTAGACCTGCTGTACCCTAAGACAGCGGAATTGGCCGAGCGTATCACTGGCGTTAAGCCACCGAAGGTCGAGGCCCTGGGCATTGAGACGCCGTTCGGCACAATGCCAGGGGGCTACGTGCCTCTGCGTAAACGCCGCACCTTGGCCGAGCAAGCCAACGATGCAGACTCGGACATCAACGACTTGTTCAATGAGAGGGACTTCTTCAACAACGTAGGGGTGGACACTTCCTCTCGCTACGACCGTACTGAAGCAGTGTACGAGGTAGAGCTGGGACTCGGTGGCCTGTCTGACCACATCCGTGAGGCGACTCACTTCGTCACTCACTACGACGCCGTTAAGTCCATCAACCGTCTAATCCGTGACCCTCGTGTCGAGCGCATGATACGAGAGCACCTGAGCGACTCAGACTTTGAGCAGCTCTTGCCTTGGCTGGTGAGCGTGGCTCGTGACGGGAGAGACTCTAGTCCTAAGTCCGCTCTGGAGAAGGCCGTGGACCACTTACGTCTGGGCACCACCATGGTGGCGATGGGGTTCAAAGCCTCCACCTCTATCATGCAGACGCTGGGTCTGTTCAACTCTGCTAAAGAAGTTGGCGCGGGCAACCTAGCTAAGGGGCTTACTTATTTTGTGCGTTCCCCAGACGAGGCGTTGACTGCGGTGCAGTTCGCCATGACTCACTCCAAGATTATGTCCACCCGTATGCAGACCATGGACCGCGAGATGGCGAATGCTCTTGACCGCGTAGGCCGCACACGAGCAGGCCGTATCGTGGACCGCTACAAGGACGCGGCCTTCGCCCCCATTGCTTACGTGCAGATGTATGCGGTGGACTTGCCCACTTGGCACGGGGCTTTTGCCAAAGAGATGAAAGCCTCTGGCGTCCTCACCAAGGCTGCACAGTACGCTGACTGGGTGGTGGAGAACGTGCAGGGCTCTGGCCGTAACCAGACCGCATCGGGTATCATGCGTAGCAAGAACTCGTGGGTGCAAGCGGCCACCATGTTTATGACCTTCTTCAGCTCATTGTTCAACCAGAGCCGTGACCTGTCACAGAAGTTCCATAACAAGGACCTCGGTGTGATAGAGGCCACCAGCGCCATGCTGTATATGTTCACGCTGCCCGTAATAGCGGAGATGCTTCTGAGAGGGGATTGGCCTGACGAGAACGAGGATGACGTGGCCCTGCAATTGTTTGCCAATTTAGTGTCGTACCCTATGGCCACCATGCCTATCCTCCGTGACGCCTTCAGTTCGATGCGCATGGAGAAGTATTTTGCAGGGGAGACGAGCAACATGCCCTTCTACGCTTCGCCTGTGCTTTCCACAGGCGCGGACACCTTGATTGCAGCGGCTACCATTCCTAAGTTGTTCGACGAGAACAAGGAGCTGAGCCGTCGGGAGAAGGAGGCGATTGTCCGTTCGGTGGGTGCATGGTTGCACATCCCTGGAACGGGGCAGGGCATCGCCACTTCCAGACACTTGACTGCTTGGCTAGAGGAAGGAGAGGACTTCTCCCCTCGTCAGCTATTGATGGGGCAGGATAGACAAAAATGATTAGGTATTTTACACTAGAAAAATTAAATAAAGGAGACTGCCATGGCCGTCAGTGAAATTGTTAAAGCCTTCAGCGGCCCTTTCAGCGGCCCCGCCTCCACGTTCCCTATGGGGTTCCCTGCGGAGAACTACTCGCAGATTAGTGTGTGGCGCTACAACGACGCGGAGCTGTTTCGCCAAGAGCTGTCTTATGAGAATGGCGACTTCTCTGCGCAATTCTCCCCCTCTGACAATAAGGGGCAAGTCACCATCGAGGACGCACGCGGAGTCACCACGCCAGGTGACTACTTCATCTTTGCCTCTCGGTTCCCCGAGGAGCAAGGCACCTCCTTCTCCCAGTATGGCCGCTTCGACCCAGCTATCCATGAGAAGGCGATGGACAAAATCGTGATGCAGCTCAAGCAGTTGCGTCGTGACCTTGACCGTGTGTTCACGCCGACCAATGACCCTCAAGGTGAGGTCGTCATCAACGCTGACACCATCAATATCGCGGGCATGGAGTGGCTTGACTACCTAATCCAAGCCCAGGCAGAGGCTCGTAACTCTGCTGACGAGGCCCTTGACGCGAAGAACAAAGCTGAGTGGGCGTTGACTGAGTTCCAGTCTCAGTATCTCGGCGAGTTCTATGACGCGGGGGGCTTCCCCGTGGACCCTCGCTCTGGCTCCTTGCTGTTCTACCACGGTGGGGGGTTTGGTCCTATCGGTCTGTACACCTTCTTTGGCCCAGGATACGTTGACTCCGACACTGGCACTCCTTGGGTGTTAGCCGCCCGAAAAGGGGACCAAGGGCTCCAAGGGAGCAAGGGGGACCGAGGCACCGACGCCATTCAGTTCGAGTGGCTGGGCAACCTGATGGACTTCCCCGACGAGCCCAAGTTCCTTCAGTTCTTCCGCCATATCGTTGACAAGAAAGTGTATATGTACACTGAAGACGACACGTGGGACGTCATTGCTTCCGACGGCAACAAGGGGGACAAGGGCAACAAGGGCGACAAGGGTGACTCCCTTCGCTGGAGAGGTGCGTTCAACGGCACCGAGCCTAACGACCCTAAAGAGCTGGACCTGTACCGAGACACCGCTGCCCGCCAGACGTTCTTCTATGACGGCAGCCAGTGGGAGCTGTGGGTGTCCGACGGCGACACGGGGCCACAGGGTCCTCGTGGTGACAGCATGTCCATCGACGCAACGGGCGACTTCGCCAACCGCTTCCTGTACGACAACGAGGCTGCGGGCTTCAGCTACTTTGCTTTTGACTACGAGATTCAGCCGAGCAGTGCGCCGCGTGAGGACGTGTTCGCTTACGACCCGTCAGGGAAGTACCAGCTCAGCTTTACTCCTAAAGGCGAGCAGTCTGTGTACGTCACCGTGAACAATATCATCCAGTCCAGCCGAGCCTACGGCTTCACCATTGTTGGTGGAGACTACGTGCTCTCGATTGTGACCTCTCCTGGCGACGAGATTGTCGTCCGTGAGTTCGACTTCGCCTCTGGTGTAGGGGCGCTTTTCATCAAGAAGCCTGGTGTCGGTCAGTGGTCCGCTGCTATCCCCTTCGGCCAAGGCCCCCAAGGCATCCAGGGCCTTCCTGGCAAAGATGGTCGTGACGGTGATACAGGGCCCATTGGTAAAACTTTGATTTGGAAGG
>CAZYSQ010000017.1:0-23145 GCA_964649865.1 uncultured Acholeplasmataceae bacterium | reverse complement strand
GGAATGTTTTTAGGTTTAATTGAAGAAGGAACTAAACATAATAGTGTTACAACAGGTTTTGATCATATTAAAGAATTAGGTATTACACATTTACAATTACTACCTATTTTTGATTATGGAAATGCAATTGATGAAACTAAACAACACGATCCAAACTATAACTCTTTTAACTGGGGTTATATGCCTTTAAACTTTAATGCTTTAGAAGGAAATTATTCTAAAGATCCATATGATGGATTAAAAAGAATTGAAGAATTTAAACAAGTTGTAATGGCATATAATGATGCCGGTATAAGAATTAATATGGATGTTGTATATAATCATACTGGTCAGTCTGCTGATTCTAACTTTAATTTAATTGTTCCTGGATATTATTACCGCTTTGATAGTAATGGTGGTTTTAGTAATGGATCAGGTACTGGAAATGAAACTGCGTCAGAAAGATTAATGATGCGTAAGTTTATTGTTGATTCAACTAAGTTTTGGCTGACAGAATATAATCTTGGGGGTTTTAGGTTTGATTTAATGGCTTTACATGATACAAAAACAATGTTAGATGTTAATGAAATGGCTAAAGCAATTGATCCAACAATAATGATTTATGGTGAGCCTTGGACAGGGGCAGATTCCACTTTACCCAAAAACAAACAAGCAGGAAAAGAAACTTTAATAGACTTACAAGATATTGCCGCATTTAATGATGATACAAGAGATGGTTTAAAAGGGTCTGTTTTTAGTAGTTGGATGCCTGGCTTTTTACAAGGTGATTTTTCAATGGAAAAACGCGTTAAATACGGAATTGTTGGTGGTGTTGAACATGTAGATAACCCTAATTATAATGTTTGGCACGGTAGCCCAAACAAAACTTTAAATTATGTTTCTGCGCACGATAATAACACTTTACATGACAAATTGTATTTATCACTAAAAGAATCAAATAATTTAAACTTAATTACTCCTATTAGTATGCAAGCATACGGCATTATTCTAACTTCTCAAGGTATACCATTTTTACATGCTGGAGATGAGTTTTTAAGATCAAAGGAAATTGAAGATGGAGTCTTTGATAACAATTCATATCAATCGGTTGATAAAATAAACTGGATTGATTGGAGTTTAAAAGAAAAAAACATTGAACATTATAAATTTGTTGCGTCTTTAATTGAGTTAAGAAAAGAAAATAAAGTATTTACTTCTAATGATAACGACTATATCAACAATAACCTCAGATTCATAAATACAAATGCCAAAGGCTTAATAGCGTATACTCTAACTGATACTCATGAGAGTTCAACTTATTTGATTATTTTAAATTCTACTAACAATAAATTTGATTTTAATTTAAACGACAAAGAGTGGATTATTACAAATTCAAATTTAAAGAATTCTAATGGTTCAGTTAATAAATTAACAATTGAAGAGTACTCATTTTATGTTTTAAAAACAAACTCTTTAAATAACGCTAGTGATTTTAACCCGCCTAAATTAATTAAATCAAATTTGGCTTTAATTTTAGCGATTTCTATTACATCATTAGTTTTAATTGCTTCGTCAATAACACTTCTACTAATTAAGAAAAAGAAATAATTACAAAAAAATATTAAAAAAGAGAGACTATAAATGATTTAATACACAATCATAATGTCTCTCTTTTTGTTTTATATATTATCCGATTGAACCTTCCATCTCTAATTTAATTAAAGCGTTAAGTTCAATTGCGTACTCCATTGGCAGCTCTTTAGAGAAAGGTTCTAAAAAGCCCATAATAATCATTTCTGTTGCATCTGCCTCTGATAAGCCTCTGCTCATTAAATAAAATAGTTGATCTTCACTAATTTTTGAAACAGTTGCTTCATGCTCTAAATACCCTTCGCTATTTTTAATAACGTTAATAGGTATTGTATCTGAATAAGATATTTCATCTAATATAATTGTATCACATTCAACATGCGCTTTCGCTCCTTTAGCCCTTTTACCAAAACTAACTTTGCCTCGGTAATTAACTTTACCTCCACCTCTTGAAATAGATTTAGAAATAATGTTTGAAGTTGTATTTGGTCCAACATGAATCATTCTTGCTCCTGAATCTTGGTGTTGTCCTTTACCTGCAAAAGCTATGGAAATGGTTGTACCTTTAGCATGTTCTCCTAGTAAAATACAAGAAGGGTATTTCATATTAATTGATGATCCAATATTACCATCAATCCATTCCATATGAGCGTTTTTATGTACATGAGCTCTTTTAGTTACTAAATTAATAACGTTATTTGACCAGTTTTGAATAGTTACATATCTACAATAACCACCATCTAAAACAACTATCTCAACTATTGCCGCGTGTAGTGAATCTTCTTTATAGATTGGTGCTGTACAACCTTCTACATAATCAACAGACGCATCTTCATCAACAATAATAAGCGTTCTTTCAAACTGTCCCATTTGTTCGCTATTTATTCTAAAATAAGACTGTAAAGGTTTTTTAACTTTTACTCCTTTAGGAACATAAATAAAAGTTCCACCACTCCAAACGGCTCCATTAAGTGCCGCATATTTATTATCATTTGATTTAACTACCGTGTCAAAATACTTTTTAAATATTTCAGGATGTTCTTTTAGCGCTGTATCGGTATCTAAGAAGATTACTCCTTCTTTTTCTAACTCTTCAATAGTCGAATGATAAACTACTTCACTTTCAAACTGAGTAGAAACCCCAGCTAAAAACTTTCTCTCTGCCTCAGGTATACCTAACTTTTCAAAAGTGTCTTTAATCTCTTTAGGTACGTCATCCCAACTTTTCTCAACTTTATCTGTTGATCTTAAAAAATAAGTAATTTCATCAAACTTTATACCAGATAAATCTGGACCCCAATTAGGATTATTAATTTTTAAAAAGTTTTGATAACTTTTAAGTCTAAAATCTAACATCCATTCAGGTTCATTTTTATATTTAGATATAGCTCTAACAATCTCTTCATTGAGTCCTTTACCAGTATCAATTAGAGGTTTTGATTCTGTCTTAAAACCAAATTCATATTCACCAACTATATTATCTATTTTCTTTTTATTATCATCCATAATTAACCTTCCTTTAATCCTTTTTCAATTGCCTTCCAAGAAAGTGTAGCACATCTAATTCTAGCAGGAAACTTTCCTACACCTTCATAAGCAATCATATCTCCAACTAAGTTATTATCTTTTTTACCAGTTAATAAATTATAAAATGAATCAACTATTAAAAGTGCTTCTTCTTTTGTTTTTCCTTTTAATGACTCACTCATAACAGATGCACTAGAACAACATATACTACACCCCACGCCATCATGTCTAATGTCTTTTATGATATTGTCTTTTAATAAAAACTGTACAGTAACATCATCCCCACATGAAGGATTATACATTTTAACTAATAAATAGTCTTTATCATCTATGAGTCCTTTATTTTTAGGGCTTTTATAATGATCCATTATAATTTCTCGATATAAATATTCTAAATTCATTTTATCACCTAAAACTTGCCAAAAAACTCAATAACTTCATAAACAGCCTCAATAAACTTATTTGCATCATCAAAATTGTTATAAAGATGAAATGACGCTCTTAATGTCGCGACCTGTCCTAAAAATGTTGTTATTGGTTCTGCACAATGTTGTCCAGCTCTTAAGTATACTTTATTTTTTTCAAATATTGATAAAGCGTCATGTGGATGAACACCTTTAATATTAAAAGTAATTAATCCAATATCACTATCTTTATTATATATTTCTACTTCTTCTATACTAGATAACTTTTTTAAAGTATATTCTTTAATCATTTTCACATGTTCATAAATGCTACTTACATTTATTTCATTAATAAAGTTAATTGCTTCTTTAAAAGCGATAACTCCACTAATATTAGGAGTTCCTGCTTCTAATTTATATGGTGCTTCTTTAAATGTTGAGTTTTCTTTATTAACTCTTAAAGCCATTTCTCCACCAAACTCAAATGGATAAAAATCATTAGCTAACTCTTTTTTCAAATAAAGTACGCCAACTCCAGTTGGACCAAACATTTTATGGCTTGAAAAAGCTAAATAATCCATATTAAGAGCTTTTACATTTATTTTTACATGAGAAACTGCTTGTGCAGCATCTACTAATACTTTTGCTCCCTTTTCATGAGAAAGCATTATTATTTCTTTTAAAGGTGTAATATGACCCATCACGTTAGACGCATAAGTAAGAGCAACAATTTTTGTTTTATTAGTTAAAACTTTATTAAAAGCTTCAACAGTTAATTTTCCCTCTTTAGTTAACTTGGCAAACCTCAATACTGCTTTAGTTTTTTTAGCAACCATTTGCCAAGGTATAAAATTAGAATGATGTTCTAATTCACTTATAATTATTTCATCACCTTCTTTTAAAGTATGTAAATAATGATTAGCAACCATATTAATACTATTTGTAGTTCCTTTAGTAAATATTACTTCTTCACTTTTAGCATTAATAAAATTAGCAACAACTTCTCTAGTCTCTTCATAAAGTTCTGTGGCTTCATAAGAAAGATCATAAACACCACGATAAACATTAACATTTAAGTTTTCATAGTAATAACTTATACTCTTTAAAACACTTTCTAACTTTAAAGATGAAGCAGCACTATCTAAATACACTAAATTTTCATTATTTTTATAAATGGGAAACTTTTCTCTTACTTTTCTAACACAAATCATATTCTTTCATTCACCAAATTAACAAATCTTTCTTTTAATGGCTCATCACTTATTTCATTAACAAGTGGCGCTAACAAACCATTAATCATTAATTTCTCTGCATCTTTTCTTGTTAGACCTCTACTCATTAAATAGTAAATACTAACCTCTTCTAACTTGCCTACTGTTGCACCATGACCAGCTTTAATATCATGTTCATCAATTAATAATATTGGATTTACTTCGATTGTTGCATCATCTGAGGCAATAATCCCCTTTAAACTTTGGTATGCATCAGCTTTAATCATTCCTTGATTAATTTTTTCAACACCATTTAAGATAACTCTTCCATTAGCATTAGCAATCGCAATATTATGCATCAAACCAGTTGTATAAGGAGCGTCATGAATTAACTCAATGTCAATTACTTGATCATTATCCAAGCTTGATACAGCAACTGCTCTCATATGAACTAAGGCATTTTCTTCAACTAAATACGCAGACATTTTCGCTTCTAACACATTTGAAACAAAACCACCTAATAATTCTAAATTAGAATCCCTTTTTGCGATAAATTTATGATTTATAACTGCATTATCGCTTGCTAAGTCAGAAATTAATAAATAAGTTACTTTACTATTAGCAAGTGCAGTTAAACTTAAATTATAATTATGTTTAACAACTTGTTTGCTTGTTACTTCTAATATAATTTTAATTTCACTTGACTTACCCACAATAATTTCTAAGTTTTCGTTATTATCGTCTAATAAACTTATTTTTAATGTTTCTTCAAATACCCTTTTATCTTCAATAATTAATTGTGGAAAGTTATAGCTAATTCCTAGAGGTAATTTTCCACTAGTTTTTCCGCCTTTAATAATAACTTCCATCATTATTCACCTTCAAACTCTAAACCTAACTCATCTTTTAACCACTTATACCCATTTTTATCAATCTTTTCAATTAGTTCTTCTTTACCTGTTAAAACAATTTTCCCATCAATCATAATGTGTACAAATGTTGGTTTAATATACTCTAAAACTCTTTGGTAGTGAGTAATTAATATACAACCAAACTCAGGAGAAACCATATCATTAATATTTTCTCCAACAACTTTTAACGCATCAATATCTAAACCTGAATCAATTTCATCTAAAATTGCTATTTTAGGCTTAAGCATTTTCATTTGTAAAATTTCATTACGCTTTTTTTCTCCACCTGAAAATCCTTCATTTAAATAACGGTGTGCTAAGTCTTCATTCATATGTAAATCTTTAATTGTTTTTTCATACTTAGTAATAAACTCATAAATAGGCATATTTTTACCGTTCATCGCTTTTAATGAAGCACGCATAAATTCACTATTTGTAACACCAGCAACTTCTGATGGATATTGCATTGCTAAAAAAAGACCTGCTCTTGCTCTTTCGTCAACTTCCATTTCTAGAAGATTTTCTCCATCTAATAACACTTCTCCTTCTGTTATTTCATATGATGGATGACCCATGATTGCACTCGCAAGTGTACTTTTACCGGTCCCGTTTGGTCCCATAATTGCATGTACTTCATTAGAGTTAACTTCCATATTAACGCCTTTTAAAATCATTGTATCTTCGACTTTAACATGGAGATTTTTAATTATTAATTTAGACATAATTGTTCCCCCTTTATTTTTACCATAAGTATTATATACTATTTATTATTTATTATCTAATAATAAGTTAAAAAAGATTATAAAAGTTAGTAAATCGTTTTCATTTTTAACATGGTGCTTTTTTCTTTACTATTATTTTATTGCTTGTATAATAAAGTTAAATCAAGTTGGTTTTATACTTTTTTATAGACATAAAACTTGGTTTACACTAAGTTTCACCCCACAGACATATTATCTTTTCCCATCCATTATTAATATGTCTAGTGTCGGTGATCAACTCAAATCCCTCTTGGTTAACAAGAGTTAATTATGGAAAACATCTCAAAGGTGTTTTTTTTTGTATTTTTTTGCTAAAATATTAAAGGAGCTGATAATATGGAACTATTAAAAATTAAAAAACAAAAGAAACAAATTATGCTATTATATGTAATGTTTTTAGTATTAATTGTTAGTGTTTTTGTCTTTTTTGTAATATTTCAAAGGGAATCATTTTATGCACAACTTATTTTTATTTTAGTTTTATTTCCTGTTTTTGGTTTATCACTATTTTTTAAGCCTAAAATTGAATATTTAAACAATAGATATTACTTACTTTTACTTCTTGAGGAAGATATTAAACCTCTTAAATACAAACAAAACGTTTTTAAAGAAGGTTGGGCACAAGGAATTTTAACAAAAGGAAAATATTTAAGACATATAGATAATAATGATTATGTCTTACTGTATAAAGTTATTAAAGATCCTTATAAACCAAAAAAGAAACGTTATCAAACTTTAGAAGTTATTTTAATTCATAAACATAAAAACGTTAATTTTTATTTAGATGAAGTTAATCAAAATATTAGCAAACTACAAGAAGAACATTTAAAACAGTTTACTTATAAAAGTGTAGTTTTATTACAGTTTATGGAAGTTGACGATTTTAATACGGAAGTTAGTAATAAAGTTAAAGATGCAACTTATTTGAAACAAAAAAACACTTATTATTTAACACTAAATATCGCCATTAACACTAAATCAAAACAAGCTTTATATGTAGATGGCGAAAATAAAATGTTTATTAATTATTTTAGTTATGGGCTTAAATTAATTGAGACATATATAAATTAAAAAGATTGGTTTTACCCAATCTTTTTTTATCTTTATTTTATCTTTTCAATTATTTTAGTTAAAGGATTAATTTTATAAAAATCACCACTACCTGCTTCAAAATAAAACCAATTATTTATTATTTGTAAGTTTTTTGCAAAGTTAGGTAAATCGCTTATTTTAAGGGTTTCATTCAAACTAAAATCATATTCCCACAAAGCATCATCAGTAATATAAAATAAACTTTTCCCATTATAATTTAAAGAATTTACTTTGTTATTCGTTTGATAAATTGTCTCAATGTCTAAGTTTTTTTTATTATAAAATTTAATTTCAGTTGTACCATTTTTTATAATAAATGCAATTTTTATATCTTCGTTTGTTAGTGCTAATACTAACATTTCTGTAATATCAACATCAATGAATTTGTCATCTTCTATTTGTGTTAATCTACCCATTCCGTTATAACTACAAAAGTAAATTTCATTACTAGAAAAAGCTTTAAAAATTGCCTGATTATATATAATATTAATAAACTCAACACCATATATTCTTTCTAAATAAAACTTCTCATTATTAATATTGTAATAACCATAAATAGTATTTGTTTGATTCCCTTGATTTACATCTAAATAAATATAATACAAAGTTGTTTCAAAACTAGCTAAATAAAACATTTCATTACCTTTTAGCTGTTTTGCTTCATTAGTTTTTAAACTTAGTTCGTATAAAAAATTATCATAGTCATTAATGTAATAGATAAACTCGTTAAGATAGTTTAAATAAGTTGCTTTACCAGTTACAACATCATGAATCATAGTTGTTTCATCAGTTAAAGGATTATACATATAAATCATATTTTTATATGAATAATAATGAACATTTGTTTTAGCATCAAAAGTTGCTAAACCTTTATTATTTAAATTACCGTTAATATTTCCAACGCCTAATTTAAAATAAGGCAATATTTCATTTAAAAGACTAGTTTCATCTAGTTTACTCCATTTAGCTATTAAAGTTATGTTTGCTTTAATTGCAGTTTCAAAGTCAAATATTTAATACCATCCGCTAAATGTGTATCCTTCTTTTGATGGGCTTTTGGGTATACTACATTTATCATTTTCTATAACGTTTTGATAAGAATCTTCTTCTTCATCTACTATAAATATTACTTTAAACTTAACTGTTTGATTTGAATTAACATCTTTGTTTTCATCTTCTTGTTGTGGATTTTTATTATCATTGTTATTATTGTTTTCGCTTCTTTTTTTACATGATGTAGTAATACCAAGCAAAAATATTGATAATATCATTACCACCTTTCTAAATTTCATCACAAATCCCCCATCCATTATGAAATATTAAGTTACTTTTATTATACAATTAATAATATTTGAAGTAAATTTATTTTAAAAATAAAAAAAGGCTGCAAAACTATGCAACCTTTATTAATTTAATTAAATTTCGTAATCGCTATAATCCATGTTTCTCATTCTTTGATACATGTTCCATCTATTTTTAGCATCTTTTAAGTTAGCTAATAATAATTCTTTAGCATGATCAGGATTAATCTTAGATAATTGAGCATATCTTGATTCACTTAATAAGTAGTCTTCATATTTATCCCAAACAGGTGTTTTTGAATCAATTTGAAGTGGATTTTTACCTTCTTTAAGTAATCTTGGATCATATCTAAATGTTGGCCAGTAACCACATTCAGTAGCTAACTTAGCTTGTGAGAATGATTGTGTTAAGCCACCTTTAATACCGTGTTCAATACATGGTGAATAAGCAATAACAATCGATGGACCATTATAACTTTCAGCTTCTTTTAACGCTCTAACTACTTGAGCTGCTGATGCTCCATGAGATATTTGTGCTACATAAACATGACCATAACTCATCGCAAGAGCCGCTAAGTCTTTTTTCTTAGTTGGTTTTCCTGCTGCAGTAAATTTAGCAATCGAACCATGTGGAGCAGCTTTAGATGATTGTCCACCTGTATTTGAGTAAACTTCGGTGTCTAATACTAAAATGTTTACGTCTTCGCTATTTGCGATAACATGGTCAATACCGCCATAACCAATATCATAAGCCCAACCGTCTCCACCAAAGATCCATTGACTTGCTTTAACAAAGTAATCTTTAAGTGTTAATAATTCTTTAGCAAATGGTTTATCAACCTTTTCTAATTCTTCAATTAATTTGGGTTCTAATTCAACTGTTTTTTCACCATCATAACGATTTTCAATCCACTCATTAGTTAATTCTTTAAGTGTTTCATTCATTTCATGTTGATGATTACTCATAATTGTTTGAACTCTATCTCTAGCTGTTTCAAATGCAATTCTCATTCCAAATCCAAACTCAGCGTTATCTTCAAATAAAGAGTTTGCCCAAGCAGGTCCTCTGCCGTTTGGTAATTTTGTATAAGGCGTTGATGGGAATGATGCTCCATAAATTGAAGTACAACCAGTTGCGTTAGCAATAATCATTCTTTCTCCGAATAATTGTGTAACTGCTTTAATATAAGGTGTTTCACCACAACCAGCACATGCTCCACTAAATTCAAATAATGGCTTATTGAAGTTTAAGTTTTTAACGTTATTAGTACCAATGTTTTTATAAGTTACTTCATTAAAGAAATAATCTGCTGTTTGTTGAGAATCTTTTGCAAGTTCTCCACCAATTGGAACCATTTGAAGTGCTTTAGTTGGTGCTGGACAAACATCCACACAAACTCCACACTCTGTACAATCTAGCGTTGAAACTTGAATTGTATATTGATATTGAGTTAAATCTTTTCCTTTTCCCGGAATCATCTTAGCGCCTTCAGGTGCGTTTGCTGCTTCTTCTTCGTCAGCTAAGAAAGCTCTAATAACCGCGTGTGGACAAGCAAAGACACATTGGTTACATTGAATACAATTATCTTCTAACCACTCTGGTACAAAGTTTGCAATTCCACGTTTTTCAAAGGCTGCAGTTCCATGCTCCATATGGCCATCTTCATAACCTTCAAAAGCACTTACTGGAAGTGAGTTACCTTCAAGGCGGTTAACTAAGTCAGCAATATTTCTAACAAAGTCAGTTCCTCTTGTAACTTTTTCTTCTTTTTCATCTTTTAAGTTAGCCCATTCAGGTTTAACTTTAATTTCTATTAAGTTATCCCCACCAGCATCAATTGCATCATAGTTTAACTTAATAACTGCTTCTCCAGCTCTACTATACGATTCTTTTGCATAATCTTTCATTAATTCAACTGCTTTACTATATGGTAGTAATTGTTCGTTTAATTTAAAGAAAGCACTTTGCATGATTGTGTTTATTCTCTTACCTAAACCAATTTCATAAGCTAAATCAATCGCATTAATTACGTATAGTTTAACTTCTTTTTCAACTAATTGACGTTTAAAACTATTTGGTAATAATTCTTCAATATCACTAATTGGTGTTTGTGTATTAAGTAAGAACTTCCCACCTTTTCTAATTCCTTTTAATAAATCAAGTTTAGATAAGTAACTATCATTAGCACAACTAACGAAGTGTGGGTTATTAACTAAATAAGTTGATTTAATTGGGTCTGGTGAAAATCTTACGTGTAATCTTGTTGTGCTTCCTGCTTTTTTAGAGTCATAAGAAGCATATGCTTGTGAATATAATTTAGTATTATCTCCAACAATTTTAACAATATTTTTACTCGCTCCTACTGTACCGTCTCCACCTAATCCATAAAACATAATTTCAGTAGTTGAGTCTTTAGTTACGTCAATTTCTTCACTCATATCTAGTGATGTATGGCTAACGTCATCAACAATACCTACTGTGAAGTGATCTTTTTGTTCACCTCTTAAGTTTTTATAAACTGCATTAATCATTGAAGGTGTTGTATCTTTAGAAGATAATCCATAAATACCACCAATAATTGTAGGTTGTTTAGTTTCGTTATAATACATTGCTTTAACGTCTAAGTATAAAGGCTCTCCTAGAGATCCTGGTTCAATAGTACGGTCTAAAACGCTAATTCTTTCTACTGATTTAGGCATTACATCAAAGAAATATTTTTGTGAAAATGGTCTAAATAAGTGAACACCTAAAATACCAACTTTAGATCCTCTAGCATTTAAATAATCAATTGTTTCTTTAGCAGCTTCAATAATTGAACCCATCGCTACAATTACATCAGTTGCATCTTTGTCACCATAATAAACAAATGGTGCATAATTTCTTCCTGTTGCTTTTGAAATTTCTTTCATATAATCATTTACTACATCAGGAACTTGAGCATATTTGCTTGCATGTAACATTCTTGTTTGGAAATAAACGTCATCATTTTGCGCAGTTCCTCTTGTTTTAGGTCTGCCTGGGTTTAATGAATTATCTCTAAACTTTTGGATTGCTTCGCGGTCAATTAACTTATCAAACACTTCATAATCAATAACTTCAATAGTATTAACTTCATGTGAAGTTCTAAATCCATCAAAGAAATGTAGGAAAGGAATTGATGTTTTAATCGCACTTAAGTGTGCTACACCTGCTAAATCCATAACTTCTTGCACAGAGTTACTTGCTAATAAGGCAAACCCTGTTTGTCTTGCTGCCATCACGTCTTGATGGTCACCAAAAATTGATAATGCTTGTGCTGCAATTGAACGTGCTGCAACATGAATAACACCTGGTAATAATTGACCAGCAATTTTATACATATTTGGTAATTTTAATAATAAACCTTGGCTCGCAGTAAAAGTGGTTGTTAATAAACCAGCTTGTAAAGAACCATGAACGCTACCAATCGCTCCAGCTTCTGACTGCATTTCTACTACTTTAACTGGCATGCCAAACAAGTTTTTCATTCCTTGGGCTGCCCACGCATCAACATGTTGTGGAATTGGTGATGAAGGGGTAATAGGATAAATACCTGCAACCTCAGTAAAAGCATATGATGCATAAGCACATGCTTCAGCTCCATCCATGGACTTGATTATCTTTTTATTTTCTGCCATAATATCCTCCTTAAATTTTTATAACGCTATGACTTCATGCATATCAATTATACTTTAAAGAAGTATATTAATCAATATGAGTAAAGCGCTTACGAGCAAATTACTTGCATTTTTACAATAAATCTATTTAGTCAAATAATTAAACACTTCTTCTGCGTTTGTTTTTGCCTTAGCAGGAAGCCAAATCTTACTTAAACATCCTTTTTCATCAATCAAAAAAGTCGATCTAATTAAACCCATTTTTTTAACACCAAAACTCGTTTTTAGACCATAAGCTCCAAAATATTTAGCCACATTTAAATCACTATCAGATAATAGTGTAAAAGGAAGATCATATTTTTTTACAAATCTTTCGTGTGATTTTTGGTCATCAGCACTAATTCCATATAAAACAACACCTAAATCTTTTAATTCTTTAAAATAATCTCTAAAAGAGCAAGCTTGAGTGGTGCAACCCGGAGTATTATCTTTAGGATAAAAGTAAACAACTACTTTTTTACCAAGATGCTCTTTTAAAGTATGACTAACTCCCTCAAAGTCAACTAATTTAAAGTCTTTAACCTTTTCACCAACCGTAATCATTACTTTACTCCTTTTTTAGCTTCTTCTAAAAGCGCGTCATATGTTTCATTACCACTAAAATATGCCATACCAACTTTATATTTAATGTTAAACTCTAGTTGCTTTAGTTCGTTTTTAATGATTTTAAACATTTCATTCATCATTATTTCATGCATATTAACAACGATAACTACTACTCCATCATTAAAACCTATAGGGTCAATTGAAAACTTAGTTTTTAAGTATTTTCCAAAGTTTAAAATTGTTTTATCATCATAATTTTCTAATAATTTAAAATAAATAAGACAAAAAGCCATTATTTTATCGTTTTCTTTTTCTAATCTTAATTTATCATACTGTTTTATCATGTTTTCATTCGTTAGTAACATATATCTTTTGTCTAACTTTTTTTGATATTGTTTATCAATGATAGTTTTCGCCGATAACATTATTAAAATCACAAATGTTAGCGTTGAAGATATATAAGTAAATGTTGTTTCTCTTAAAAAGATAAATAAAGCTGTTAGAGCCATAAAAATTATCATCATTATTAGTAAATTTGTTTTTTTCATATTATCACCTCATTTAGTATAACATACTAAAGTTAGTTTATTTATTTTTTATAAAGCGATTTCATTAATTTTCATATTGTTTTTTGTTTTTCTATATTAAAATTATTGTAATTAAATAATTATCAAGAAGACGGGAGAGATATAGCTCAATGAACGTCTACCAACCGGTGTATTCACGGTGGTAAAGCTATAAGCGATGGTGTGCATACTGTTTATTAAATCTATCGCTTCGATAGATTTTTTTATTAGTTTTAATTATTCAAGTTACTGGCGATTACATCGCAAACAAATTCGATTATACAAAAATATCAAAGGAGAAAACAAAATGAAAAAAATTATATTAATTATTACATTTATTTTAACAATCACACTTACATCATGTGCAAAAAACAACGAAAACACCATTAAAGTTATCGCTACTAGTGTTCCTCTTGGAGAAATTTTAAACGAAGCTAAACCGCTTTTAAAAGAAAAAGGTTATAACTTATAAATTATTATTACATCTGATTATTATTTTCCTAATCCAGCTTTATCTAGTAAAGATGCCGATGCTAACTTTTTCCAACATTTACCTTTTTTAAATGCTTATAATAACCAATATAATGACAATTTAGTAGTTGCCTTAGGAGTCTATATTGAACCGATCGGAATTTATAGTAAAAAATACCAAAATTTAGAGAGTATAGAAAATGGCAGTTCAGTCTTAATTTCTAATTCAACAAGTGATCATGGAAGAATTTTAAAGCTTTTCAGTGATGCTAATTTAATTACTTTAAAGGAGTCTTTTGACATTTATGCAACATCATTTGATTTTGATGATATCATAACTAGCAATCCTAAAGAACTAGTCTTTAAAAAAGATGTTGCGCCTGATTTATTAATTGCGGCTTACAATAGTAATGAAGCAGATTTATATGTTATTAATTCTAATTACGCCCTTGAAGGTAACTTAAATCCAGTAACTGATTCTATTTTTATTGAAGCGACAACTAATAATCCATATGTTAATATTTTAGTAACTAGAGCAGACTTATTAGAAAGTCCAAAAATAAAAGCCTTAATTGAGGCTTTAAGTAGTGATGTTATTAAAGAGTTTATTAATACTAAATATCAAGGAAGCGTCATTAATGCTTAATCTTCACTAGCAACCTTCCAAATATATAAAGATGCTATACTCGCATAGGGAGTGTAGCTTTTTTTTATTTTTTCAAAATCAGTTTTTGTAATTTCAGCTTTATTATAAATCTTTTTCAAGCCTCTTATAATTGCTAAATCTAAATAACTCATTACATTTTCTCTTCCAAGCGTAAATAAAAGTAACATCTCTGCAGTCCAAACCCCTATTCCTGGCAGTTTTGTTAATGTTTTAATAACTTCTTCATCTTTTAAATCTTTTAAACTATTTAAATCAAGTTCATTACTAACAACTCTTTTACTTATTTCTTTAATATAGCTAACCTTTCTTAAAGAAAGTCCTGCTTTTTGAATTACTTCATCTGAATAATTTAAAACATTTTGTGGGTTAATTTCGCCTACAATTTCTAAAAATTTTTTTCTAACTGTTAAAGCTGCTTTTGTAGATATTTGTTGACCGATAATATTATAAATTAACGCTTTAAAAAGATCAGGTTCAATTTCTCTTTTAATAACTCCATATTTTAAGATAACCTCCTTTAGCTTTTTGTCTTTCTTTTTTAAATATTCTAATTGTTCTTCTTTAATGTTATAAAACGTCATTTTATCACCACCTTTATATTATCACAAAATTATTTTATTATTTTTTATTTATTTTGGCACTTAATGGTTGACAGTGCCAATTAATAGTGTTATAATGGACTCGGAAATGGAAGGAGTTGATATTATGTTTCCAGTTTATAGAAGACGTAGAGGATTATTTGACACATTTTTTGATGATTTCTTTACAGAAGACAAATTATCTTTAAGAACAGATTTAGTAGAAAATGAAAACAACTATTTATTTAAAGTTGATCTTCCTGGAGTTAATAAAGAAGATATCAAAATTAATATTAAAAATAACTACTTAACTTTAGAAGTTGAAAAAAAGGAAGAACGTGAAGAAGAAAATAAAAACTACTTAAGAAAAGAAAGATTTTATGGTAGTGCTTCTAGAAGTTATTATGTTGGTAATGTTAATATTGATGATTTAACCGCTACTTTTGAAAATGGTGTTTTACAAATAACTGTTCCTAAAGAAGTTAAACAAGAAACTAAATACTTAGAAATCAAATAATTACTCTAAAAAAGAAGAAACCTCCATCTAGGAGGTTTTTTAATGCTTTGAAACTTATTATCTTACTCTTTTTTCACCAAAGAAAAAGATTCCTACCGCTCCAGGCCCAGCATGACTTGCAGTAATAGCACCTGCTGGATAAATTTTAACGGGTTCTTCTAAATATAAAAATCTATTTTCAATTTCATTTTTTAATTTAGTTGCTTCTTCTAAATAGTTAGCATGTGTAACATAACACTTTCCTGTATAGTTAAGACCACCAAATGCTAAACTTTCCATTAATTCAATTGCCTTTTTAAAGACTCGTTTTTTTCCAATAACTTTATATCTAGGAATTATTTCTCCTTTTATACTAACATCCATTAAAGGACAAATACTTAATCTTTTCCCAATAATCCCTTCTACTTTACCAACTCTACCACCTTTAATAAAGTGAGATATATCAGTTGTATAAAACCAGTGGTTTACTGTAAGTTTATTTTCTTCAATCCATTTAATTAATTTTTCACTAGTAAAACCTTCTTCATTTTTTCTTTTAGCTATTTCTTTAATAAACATTCCATAACCTACTGAACCATTTAAAGAATCTATTACATAAACTTTATTATCTTGATACTTTTCATTTAATTCTTTAGCGGCTAAGTTAGCTGAGTTATTAGTTCCTGACAAACCACTAGAAAACGTTACATGAACGACATCATTACCAGCTTCTAAAAACGGTGTAAAAAACTCGATAAAACGCTCTGAATTTACTTGAGTTGTTTTTGGTGTTTTACCTTCTAAAATTCCTTTATAAAACTCTTCATAAGAATAATCTTTACTAATGTTAGTTTCATACATTTCATCGTCTAAATAATAGTAGTAATTAATGTATGGAACGTTTAACTCCTCTAAGTCTTCTTTATAAATGTCAACTGTTGCTTCGCATGTTAAAATATATTTTTTCATAATTTTACCTCTCTAAAAAAAAGTATATGTTTTATAAGTAAAAAAGCCAACCTACTAAATAAATAAATAAAATAGAGTTTAAAATATTTATTCTACTAACAGTAGAGTATAGTTTATGCTATAATAAAAACATGGAAAATAAGAGAAACTCACTACAAGATAATATTGCTAGAAATATTCAATATTACCGTAAACAATTAAATTTGACTCAATTAGAATTAGCGGAAAAGTTAGATTATTCTGATAAATCTATTTCTAAATGGGAAAGAAAAGAAGGCACACCTGATGTTTTTACCTTAAATAAATTAGCAGAGTTTTTTAATATTTCTGTTAATGACTTATTAAGTGATCAACAAAAAAGTGTAGAACCAAAACTAAGTAAGCAACTAAAGCCTTTATTGTATGTATTAGTAACTTGGGCAGTTTCAATTACAGCATATGGACTTTTAAAAATGTTTAAAATAGAACTTAGCAGCTATCCTCTTTGGTTATTATTTGTTTATCCAATTCCTGTTTCAGCCTTGATTTACTTTATTTATAATTTAGTTTGGAAAAAGTTATTATATATTTATCTTTCTTTAACTATTTTTATTTGGACTCTTTCAATGAGTATTCAGTTAACATTTCACACTGTACCACCTCATTTATTTTATATAATAACTAGCGCTTTGTATTTATTGTTTATCTATTTAACATTTTACTTATTACAATATCGTAAAAGAAAAAAGTAGCCGAAGCTACTTTTAATTTGAAACACTCTTTAGGGTGTTTTTTTATGCTATTTCTTTATGATGTAAAACTATCGGTACTAAAACTGCACCATTTATTACTAATAATAACACTAATATTGCCACACCACCTACTGTTAATGCCATATAAAATGACCAAAGTAAAGGTATTATAATAAACATTAATAAAGCATATGAAATTGGTAATAAAACCTTTTTAGCAAGCTTATTATTTACAAACATGTTAATAGCCATAACAGCTAATCCTACTAAACTAGTAATAGTAAATAAAAATGAAGCTCCTGGTAAAACAAATGTTGTTAATAAACCTAAAAGTGTATTAATAGTAATCCCTATTAATAAGATATTGTCTTTATTACCTTTATTAGTCTTTTTAGCTAATATTAATGCTACTGCTATCATAAATACTAACGTAGGATAGTCTGCTCCACTAACTCTTGAATAAGTTATTTTAAATGGCACTTTTCCTAAAAAGGCAACGATATTACTAAATACATAACCACTAACTACTAAAATTAATGTCAGCAGTAATGCTTTTGGTAAATCTTTTTTAACTATTTCTAATGTTAATTCTTTTTTCATTGATTTATAAACTATTAACGTTACTAATAACACTAAGCTTAATATTACTAAAATAACTGCTACTGTTTGACTATAACTAACCATTACATGAGCGAATAATGTAAAGAAAACTTTATCATTGCTTGCTTTAAAGTAGTCATCACTAATATATTTAGCATCACTAACAAACTCTCTTACAATTGGTTCTACTTGTACGCCCATATGTTCAATTGATGATTGATTAATATGTTCATAAGTATCAAGTGGGGAATGATAATTATCTAATCCTGCTAAAGTAGCGAAGTTAAGCCCTGGTGTCCCTGTTGATAAAAAAGGTGTGAAATCTGTAGAGTTTGGCATCACACTATAAACTGCTGTAGCCATTGAGTAAGTTATTGGGAAATTAGCATTTTTATAAAGATCAATTACTTTAGCATTGTTTTTAGAAGTCTCAAACATATATGTTGGCCCATATCTTCCTCTTGATTCTAAGTTTATTACAAACCTTACATTATCCATAACATTACTATCGCTAGCAGCCATATAGGCACCTAAAAGTCCTACTTCTTCTGCATCAGTAAATAAAAAGTAAATTGTGTTTGTTGGATTTAAATCTTTAAAGATATAAGCAAGTTCTAAAAGTGCACTAACTCCATATCCATCATCCATTGCCCCATAAGATCTACCAAGCTCTCCTGCTCTACCAACATGACCTCTTGAATCATAATGAGCCACTAGTAAAATACCTTCAGGATTAGTTCCTGGAATTTTAGCTAAGACGTTAGCAATAGGATATAGTATTGAACTATGTTTCTCACTAGGAATAACAGCTTTCATTTGATTGATATCATAATGAGTAGTTTCTACATTTGAAGCTCCTAAATAATCTATTAAAGTATCTTCTAAATAAATTCTTACTCTTTCTAACTCATCTCTATCATAATAAGAATGTGGTTCTTTGGATATTTCTTTAATATATTCACTCGCTCTAATTGAACTAAATTTGTTAGTTTCATTACTTGGTTTAGGTGTCCTTAAAACAAACATGCTTAAAACTAAGACAATACCAAAAACAATAATGAATGACTTTTTATTTTTAAAACATTTCATAAAATAATCTCCTTTTCTAACTTATACGATAATAGCAAATCCAATCACTTCATTCAAACAATATAAAACTAATCTAAAGAGTTCACACATTATTATGTGAAATAAACAAAAAAAGAAGTTCTGACTTGCAGAACTTACTTTTATAATATTTTTTAAAAACTTCACTACTCTTCCATTCTTAATGTTGGATACCTATTAGTATGTGTTATCCAAATGTCAGTTGTGTCCCAACTACTTAGTCCATTACGATTTAAATCCCTTAACTGTGCTGCTGTAGCAGATGTACCATTATTATAATGAGTAACTCTAGTTGGGTTGCTTGATGAAGTAGCTACACTTAGTGTTTGAGTACTTAAGTAGTAACTGTTAGTAATTGTTCCACTATTATTACCCACTAATCTACCAGCATATAAATGAACTCTTCCATTCGCTGTTCCGATTCTTTCAACTCTTATGTTTCCAGTCGCAAAGCTACTAGTTACTCTTGCGGTACCACCATTATAATTATCATTATAACCGACAAGTCCTCCAGCATAGACGATTGTACGCCTATTATCATTACTTGTTGTAGCAGTATTATATCCATAACCTGTAATATTGCCAGTAGCATAAGAATTAATAACTTGCCCACTAACGTTCTTACCAACAAGTCCTCCAACATAAAGATTAATTAATCTAGTCCCATTGTTAGTTTTGCGTATTGTTCCAGTAACGGTAGCCTCTGAATAAGAGTTTCTAACAATAGCATTTCCATTTGGACCGTTTTCTCCAACAAGGCCAGAGACGTGAATATGTAACTCTCCACCTTGTGTTCCTATTTCATGAACAAAAGTCACACTACTATTTCTAACAACTACATTTTCTACAATACCTGCATTGTATGCAGCCAATACTGCAGCATAAGTGTTGTAACTAGCTGATGAAGAAGCATTAATATGTATTCCATCTAAGATTAGATTCTTAATTACTGCGCCTTCATTAATTCTTTCAAATAACCCCACATAGACATTTGTACCTGTAGTAACTGGGGTTGTTATTGTTCCTGTATTTGTAATCGTATAACCGTTCCCGTCAATTGTCCCATTAAAGGGTTGAAGCGGTTCACTTATGTCAATTACAACATCATTCATTAAAATAATCTTTGTCTCTTTTGTATGAGTTTCAACAAGTTTAATGAAATCATCTTCTTCATAAATTGGTTGGTATCCATCAGGAACCCAATCACCAACATTAATGTTGTTGTTAGTGATTTTTGAATCACCTAAAATATGACTTGCCCAATAGGAAAAAGTCATTGATGTTGTTAACAATGATAACATTACTAATATTGAAATAATACTTATCTTTTTCCTCATATAAATCCTTTCAAGATGACAAATATGCAATTTGTAATTTAACTTTGTTTTTTTATGCTTAATGAACCTCTACTATCATTTTTATATAATTAAGTTGTTTATTGTTCTTGTTCCTTATTTTTTTTCTTGCCAATCATTTTTATAATTACTACTATAATCGTAATATTTAAAACAACCAATCCTAACAAAATAGGGTCTTTAAAAATGGTTTGAATGAAAACAATTAAAGCACCCACAGCAGGAATTTTAAAAGCATACTTACCAATAATGTTTTCAAATTCAATTTCTACCGGTTCTTTGTCTTTATTAACCCAGACTTCATCATAACTATCTGTGTCTTTAAACTGATAACCTTGTGTCTTATAAATCGTTTTACCCTCTAATTCTTGAATATCTCCTAGATAATGTGTTACTATCACTTTTTCAATTTTTCCAAACTCATAAACATATGTTTCAAAAGTAATAATATCACCAATTTTTAGATTATCTTGTTTAACTTTTCTAGCAATTACTACATCATTAACATTTAATACAGGTTCCATACTAGAAGTTCCCACTCGAAATCCTTTAAAATAAAAAACATTAACTGTTTGTTTAGCTGAAGCAAAAAAACCAAAAATAATATAACCACCTAAAAATAGGGTTAATGCATAAAATATTATCGCTTTAATAAGTTTAGTTTTTTTCACTTTCATATTTTAATTACCACGTTTAAATACTGTTTTCTATTTTTTTCTTTTTTAAAAGTACAAAATATAAAGAAACCGAGATAATGCCACTAATAGCTGCTAAAAATAAAAACCCTTCTATTTTACTAAGTCCGTAAATCATTTTACCAAAAATTCCTGACTCTCCTGCATAACTACCGTGAATATCAGATAAAGAAATAGCTTCTTCTTCATACCATTCAATAATAGAAACAACAATAGTTTTATTACTAGCATTTATAGATGTTATTTTGGCACTCCATAAATAATTTTCATCTTTGCTGCTGGAAACAATAATAAAATTATCAACTTTTAAGTCCCTGTCATAAAATGTTTTTATTTTAATAACCCCAACACGCAATTCATTATTTTCATTTACTTCTTGTTCATAAGGAATTCCTTTTATGTATGCTGTACCATAGAACTTAAATCCATTATCTTTTGAAAAAGTAATGATACCAATTAAGATAAGTTGAATAACTAATAGCACATTTATTGCAATAAAGATAATAAGTTTAGCTTTTGTTTTTATTATGGTATTGATTTTATTTTGTTTTTTTTCATTTTGAACCATTTTTTCCCTCAAACTACTTCTTCTTTTTTCTTCCCTTTTATTACATAAATAATGCCGCAAATAATAAAACCATTAAAGATAAGCACAGCAATCCCATAAAAACTACCCAAAAAGCCCATTACTGCACCTAAATAAGGTATTTTTGAAGTAACTACACCAATATACATATCCTCAGTTATATTCCAAGGAAATGACATCCAATTATCAGTGGAACGAACATGATAGTAACTAGGATCGGGTTGAGATAAAACACTATAAGCCTTTAACCCATCAGCATCTCCGTAGCCAGTTAATTTAAAGACAATAATATCTCCAGATTCTAAATCTTCAAAATTTTTGTCTTTCACTATTAGCATTTCATGTTTTTGTAAAGTTGAGTCATATCCTGTTAAAACTTGATAAGAAGAAACACCAATAACTTTATTAGACAATTTAGGCATATATGAAACCATAATAATAAAGAAAACCAAGAGACCGATTAAACCCCAAAGTATAATTGATAAAATCCTGTTTTGTTTAGTTTTTAGATTATTTTTAGCCATTTTAGTTTACCTTTAACATCAGATATCCCTAGATATCTAGTTTTTATCCTTTTTATTTTATTATAGCACTACTTAAAAAGATAGACATAGTCTACTTTATCATAAAACCAATTCCCAAGCCCAAGATGCTTGTCCTGGAATGATATTTCTGCTATAAGATAAAGAGCGCCAATATTGTCCGTTATATAGAACAATATCACCAGTTAAATATGTGTTATACATAAACCATTCATCAGATATTCGGTTCCATGCTTCAGTATTTGAACCAGGCTCAACACCATTGGCTCCAGAGTGACGAACAATCCAATAGTAACCATTATGTAAGACAGTATCTCCAGGGTTATATGTATTATAAATACGCCATTCAATTGTATCTTCTCTGATTGGTCCATAAGGCCTCAAATATTGATAGTTAATAGTTCCATCTGGATTTAAAAATTGTGATGGATCAAACCAATCAGCTATTACAACCCATATAGCACCGTTATATACGAACTCATCGTCTACCTGATAATCTATTGTTTCATCAAATTGTGGTGGCATTGATGAAAGCCAATCACCTACTGTAATGTTACTTGTTTCATCAATATTCAGAACACTTATAGATGAAGCCCAGTAAGCATGAGTTGTAGAATAAGTAAGTAACATAATGAAAACTAAAAAAACAATTACACTTACTCTTTTTAAATAAAAATACATTTTCATTATTTCACCTCATCGTTTAAGAAAGGCGGTCAAATAATAGACCGCCTAGTTATTTTTAATAAATTTCTGTTAAATAT
>CAZYSQ010000016.1:0-29572 GCA_964649865.1 uncultured Acholeplasmataceae bacterium | reverse complement strand
ATAATGCTGCTAAAGGTTTATTAAAGGTGAAAAAATACTTTGATGAAAAAGAAAATACAAGTAAACCAAGTGCGCTTGTTGTTATATGTGGTCTAACCAATGCTTCATATAAAAGAGACGATGGTGTGATGGTAGTAGGAATAAATAGTTTAAGGCCATAATTATTTATACATATAAAGGAGTAAAAATGACATATATAATTGAGAGTTATGATCCGTTAAAGCATAAAATTGTTGATAGTTGGATTTTAGAAGAGAAATATATTAATGCTAAACAAATAAATAAGTTTGCTTTTTTTAATGAACCGATTTCTAAAAACCATAAATATATTTTAAATAAACCTTATGAAATGGCTAATATTAAATCATTTATTAAAGTCTTTAAATCTGATGAAACAATCGTTGGAGTTGTTGTGTTTCACTACTACATTGAGAATGAAAAATATTACCTAGGTATAAACCCAATTGTTGTTAATCCTGATATAATGAATCAAGGTATAGGGAAATCTATGTTAACTCAAATAATTAAAAACTCAAAAATTATATGTGGTGGAGAAGTTAATTATATTAAAGCATTAAGCGAAGAAGAAAATATTGCTTCAATAAAGCTTTTTGAAGCTGTTGGATTTAAAAAAGAAGAAGTGGATAAAAATTTCATAAGTTATATTTTTAATATAAAATAATTTTTTAGTAAAAATCAATCTTAATATAACCTTTTAATATTATTAATTAAAAAATGCTTGCATTCCATTCACAACACTAAAAAACTGCATGCATTTCATTCACAGACCATAGCCTAGTTGGGTGCATTTCATTAACAACACTAAAAAACTGCTAGCATTTTGCTCACAATTAGACATTTAACATATTAAGATTTTCTAACCCTTTTCATTAAATTAGCATGGGGAGAAAGTCTTTTTTTTTAATGTAAGATAATGGTGTATAAAGTATTTTAAAAAGATCATATATTAATTAACTTAAAGATGAAGTTTCGTTTTGTCTTTAATTTATGGTAAACTACATTTGTTGTGATTATAAAAAAAGAAAGGAATATACTCTTATTAAGTTGTGAAATTATGTTTAGAGTATAAAGTAAATAAAATGAGAAACATTATTCGTGAAAGACTACTAAAATCTATCTTATTGATGGGAATTAGTATTGTCCTTATAGTAATATCAGTAGTATTTTTAATTATGTTTTCTTCAGAAAATGAAGCTGTTATGTTTAGTGTTTTAGGCTTTTTTCTAGGAATAACTTTATTAATAATAGGAATATTGATATTTAGAAAAACTAAAAAAATGTTGAGATAAGTAAGTTTTTAAATGATAATTAAAAATACTCCATTATTGGAAACCGAAAATTTAATATTAAGAAGATTTGAAAGATCAGACTTAGATAGTGTTTTTTTAATTTATAGCAACAAAGAAGCAAATAAATTTCTTCCATGGTTTCCAGTTAATAATATTAGCGAAGCTGAGTTAATATTAAACAACAACTATTTAAATAACTATAAAAATGAGATAGGTTATGATTATGCTATTTGTTTAAAAGAAAATAACGTTCCGATAGGATATATAAAAATATCAATGAATGAAAGTTATGATTTAGGATATGGTTTGCTTCAAAAATACTGGAATAAAGGTATTATTTCAGAAGCAGTAAAGGCTGTTATTAAACAAGCCAAAAATGATAGAATACCATATCTAACTGCAACCCATGATATTAATAATCCAAGCAGTGGTGCTGTAATGATTAAAAATGGGATGAAATATAAATATTCATATGAAGAGCAGTGGCAACCCAAAAATTTTAAAGTAACGTTTAGAATGTATCAAATTAATCTTTTAGTAGATGATGATTTTGTTTATAAGAAGTACTGGGACAATGCAAAAGTTAAAATGATTGAAAAAGTATTATAAAATTGAAGATTAAAGTCACTTAGGTGGCTTTTTCTTTTAAATAATAAATAAACCTACAAAATTGTAGGTCTATTTTAGTAATTGATACATTAAATTTTATATTTGTATTATTTATTTTAAAAAGCTTGCCCACTTTTTAGGACGTCTATCAACTTCATAAATCCCCCAGTTTTTTTCTGGTTCAAACGGATCATTTCCGCCTTTCCAAGGTTCATCAAAAGCTTCAAAGATAAACATTGGAACTTCATTTTCAAATGACCATTTGTCCATTTCAGTTAAATATTCGTTTTGATAAAATTGAGTTGTTTGGCTTTGATCCATTTGCTTACTAGCGCTTGTAGTCCAACCAAATTCAGTAAAGATGACTTGTTTATCAAAATATTTTTCTTTTGTAAGTTGGTACTCGTTGATAGTGTGTTTAACGCTATTAATATAAGGAATACCTTGCCAAAGTGGGTAGACATGAATAGAAATAAAATCAACAACCGCAGCTAGCTTTTCACAGTTATTTCTCCATTCGAACGCACCTTCACAAAAAGTTATTGGAAGAGAAGTTTTTTCTTTTAAATATTTAACGTGACTTAACAGTGTGTTTGGATCCATTTTGTTTGGATGCCAGCTTGCAGTGTTTTCATTACCAACAGAAAGAGCTAAAACAATATCAGGATACATATTCGCTAAAGCGGCTAGAGAATCTAGTTGTTGATAGTTAAAAACTTTATGTTTTTCTATCTCATCATCACTATGAAGGCCGCCCCAAGGACAATTAGGATTTGAAATTTCCCCTTTAGGTTCAACCCCTAGCATTACTTTAAGAGGAATATTATGTTTTTTAATAATACTTAAAACTGTTTTAGGATGTTCAGAGATATCATACATTCTAATATAAGAAAAGTGCTTTGATAAAATTATGAGATCTTGATAAACTTCTTCAAAACTTGGGAAAATGTTTTTAAGTGGACTTTGATTTTCACGGTAACCTGAATAACAAATAGCCTTTTTATATTTAATCATATTATCCTCCAATGGAATTATTAGTATAAATTGATGAACTTTTAGACTTACTTAGTAAAATTCTCGTATAAAAGAATATAAAAGCAATAAAAGTAAAAGAAAAACTGTATATTAAAATATAAATTAAACTATTAACATGGGGCTGAATATCTTTTAATATTGGTAAATGATTTTCAAATTTTGGATTAATAAAAAACATATTAAAAACACCATCATTTATAAAAGTGTTAAAATAAAAGTTTAAGATGATAGCTATCAAAATAAGAGTCATAAATACAGCGATTGCCCGGTAAAAGGACCTATTTTTAAGGCTAATTTGATAACGTAGTAAACCAAATCCTAAAACTACCATTAAGCCGTGATGAATCATTGTTTGAATGTTTATTCCAATTATCTCAGTAAAGACATCACCAGGATATAACACAACTGCAGCTCCAGCAAATAAAGAATAAGTTGCTAAAAAGGTTAGTATGCCATCTCTTACTTTTTCGTTTTTAGTCATTAAGGCTACAAAAATTGTATAAATAGGAACTGAACAAAACTGAAAAGGAAAAGCATACCACTGATATTCCCAGTTAGATTCGTATGAAAATATTAATTGTTTATAAACTTCAAATACAACTAAAACAATTAAAATAATTAATAGTTTTTTATTTAATTTTTCTTTAGAATTGTTTTTTAGACTTTTCGTAAAAAAATAAGTAAAAACAAATATTATAATTAAAGAAAGATAATGAAACCAAGAACTATTTATATCACCATAAGGTGTTGGAGTAGTCATTTTCTTATTTAAAATATTTAAAATGTTCATATAAGCACCTCAATTTAGTTTAAAAAGATTTCTTCAAAATTATATTTTTTAAGCAAATAATAAAGAGGTAGTCCGATTATATATACAACAACTAATTCACCGATAAAGACAGTAGAAGAAGTTAGTAAATAAGGGGCTTCAAAAACTATTGTAAGTCCTATGCCAATTATTAAACCATTAACTATTGCAGGAAATAATAATGCAATATATGGTCTTTTTTTAAAAATAATAATTAGAAAAAATGATATAATTGAAGCAATCACACCAAAAGTGAGATCAAATAATAACATTGGACTGAAAAAATTAGCAATAAATACGCCTAAAGTTAATCCTAAAATTGATTTTTTATCAAAAAGTAAAAGTATTAATAGTATTTCTGCAATACGAAACTGGATTTCTTTAAAACTAAATTCCATAAAAACAAAAACTAAGACTACATAAATAGCCGCAATTAGTGATTGTTTAATTAGGTCTTTTAAAGTAAAATTCATATTATCACCCGATAAATTATTTTAACACTTAACAAGGTGATGTTCAAGGAGGATAGCGTGATTAAATATCAACTAAAACATATTTGTAAACAATCTGGAGCGAGGTATGGAATACTTCACACTCCTCATGGTAGTTTTGAAACACCAATTTTTATGCCAGTTGGAACTAAGGCAACAGTTAAAACACTTGAGCCTAAAGAAATAAAAGAAGTATCTGATGGTCTTATTTTAGGTAATACTTATCATTTATGGCTTCAACCTGGTGAACAGATAGTTAAAAATCATGGTGGAATTAGAGGTTTTATGGACTGGGATGGAGCTCTTTTAACTGATTCAGGTGGCTTTCAAGTGTTTTCTTTATCATCTTTTCGTAAAATTGAAGAAGAAGGAGTTACTTTTAAAAATCCAACTAATGGTGATCTTTTATTTTTATCGCCTGAAAAAGCAATTGAAATTCAAGAAGCACTTGGCGCTGATATTATAATGTCTTTTGATGAATGTCCTCCAATAGATGCTTCTTATGAATATTTAAAAAATAGTGTAGAAAGAACACTTAGATGGGCTAAAAGAGGAAAAGATCATTTAAAAACAGATCAAGCTTTATTTGGAATTGTTCAAGGTGGACTTAATTTAGAATTAAGAGAATATTCAGCTAAAGAAACAGTTAAAATGGATTTTCCAGGTTATTCTATTGGTGGTCTTTCAGTTGGAGAAAAAGCTAGTCAAATGTATGAAACAATAAAACACACTACGCCATTTTTGCCAGAAGACAAACCAAGGTATTTAATGGGAGTTGGTGATCCAGTAGATATTATTGAAAGTGTTATTAGAGGAATTGATATGTTTGATTGTGTTTTACCAACAAGAAATGCTAGACATGGAACGGTCTTTACTAAAAATGGTAAAATTAACATTAAAAACAAAAAATATGAAAACGATTTATCAAAAATTGATAGCGAACTACCAACAAAAGTTTCTAATTACACTAAATCATATATAAGACATTTATTTAAAGCTAATGAAATATTAGGATTAAGATTAATGACATATCAGAATTTGGCTTTCTTAAAGGATTTAATGAATGAAATTAGAACTGCAATTAAAGAAGATAGACTGCTTGATTTTAAAGAAGAGTTTTACAATAAATATTTAGGGAAAAAATAAAATTTCTTTACTTCCATATTATTGTAAAATAATATTTTTAGTGTATACTTATATTAGTAGATTATATTTTGTAGGAGGTATTTTATGGTATTCGGTGTAAACGATGATTTCAATCAAAAACCAATTATTAAAGTTATTGGAGTTGGTGGTGGAGGCGGTAATGCTGTTAACCGAATGATTGAAAACGATGTTAAAGGAGTAACTTTTGTTGCTGTTAATACTGATGCTCAAGTACTTAGAATTTCAAAAGCGCAAGAAAGACTTCAAATTGGTAAACATTTAACTAGAGGTTTAGGCGCAGGAGCAAAGCCGGATATTGGTAAAAAAGCCGCATTAGAAGATGAAGATGAACTAAGAGCGATTTTATCAGATACTGATATGGTTTTTGTCACAGCTGGTATGGGTGGAGGTACTGGAACTGGAGCAGCACCAGTTATAGCTAGGTTAGCTAAAGAAATGGGCTGTTTAACAATTGGAATCGTTACTAAACCATTTGTTTTTGAAGGACCAGAGCGAACACAGCATGCTATTGCAGGATTAGAAGAACTAAAAAAACACGTTGATACGCTTATTGTTATTCCAAATGAAAGACTTTTATCAATTATTGATCCCCATGTTGATATGTTAACTGCTTTTAGAGAGGCTGATAATGTATTAAGACAAGGTGTGCAAGGTATTGCAGAACTAATTTCTATGCCAGGACTAATTAACGTAGACTTTGCCGATGTTAGAACTGTTATGCAAGATAAAGGAACAGCTTTAATGGGAATTGGTATCGCATCAGGTGATAATAGAGCAGTTCAAGCAGCAAGAAGAGCAATTCATAGCCAACTTTTAGAAGTTACTATTGATGGAGCTACTCATTCGCTTGTAAACATTACAGCATCAACAAATCTAACTTTATTTGAAGTTAGTCAAGCATTGGAAGAAATAAGAAATGCAAGTGAGCATGATTTAAATATTATTTATGGAACTACCTTAAATGCTGATTTAGGTGAAGAAATGATAGTAACAGTAATTGCAACTGGGTATGAACTTAAAGCGAAAGATCATCATATGGATGATTTTGCTGAACAAATTTTCAAGAAAACTAACCCAGAACAAATTACCCTTACATCTTCTGGATTCGAAGCTAAAACAATTGATCCAGCAGACACATCTAAACAAAATCTACCTCCATGGTTAAAAAAGAAAAAATAGGCTACTAAGCCTTTTTTTGAGGTGAAATATGTTATATGCAGGAATTGTCGGATTACCAAACACTGGTAAATCCACACTATTTAATGCTCTTACTAAAAGTGAAGTAATGAGCGGAAATTTTATGTTTTCTACTACAACAGCTAACGTTGGTGTAGTTGAATTAAAAGATCATCGTTTAGATGTATTAAAAGAAATACACAAATCAAAAAGAGTTGTACCAACTTCATTTGAATTAGTTGATGTGCCAGCTTTAGTAAGTGGTTCTTCAAGTGGTGAAGGTTTAGGCAACCAATTTTTGACTTCTATTCGTAATGTAGATGCAATTTGTCATTTAGTTAGATGTTTTGTTGATGATAATGTTTTACATATTAGTAATAGAATTGATCCAGTTAATGATATTGATACAATCCAACTTGAGCTTAATTATACAGATTTAGATTCTATTTTAAAAAGATTACCTAGATTAGAAAAAAAAGCTAAATTAAGTGCGCAAAGTACTGAGAAAAAAGAGTATGATATTTTAATGACTTTAAAAGAAGCTTTAGAAAATGATATTCCAATTAGAAGAGTTAATTTAACTGAAGAAGAAGAAAAAATTATTAAAAGTTATAATTTTCTTTCTCAAAAACCATTATTATATATTGCTAATTTAAGTGAAGATGATTTTAGTGATTTAGAAAATAATCAATTTTATAATAGCATTTTAGCTAAAGCGAAATTAGAAAATGTAGAAGTAATACCTATTTGTGCTACTTTAGAGTATGAACTTAGTAAAATGGAACCATCTGAACAACAAATGTTTTTAGAAGATTTAAATATTTCAGAAAGTGGTATTAATAAGTTAGAGAAAGCTGTTTACAAAACTTTAGGTTTAAACACATTTTTTACTACAGGTGAAGATGAGACAAAAGCTTGGACATTTAAAGATGGTTTAACGGCTAAACAATGTGCTGGAATAATTCATAGTGACTTTGAAAGAGGATTTATTAGAGCGGAAATTGTTAAATATGATGATTTAGTCGAGCATGGTTCACACCAAAAGTCTAAAGAAGCAGGTAAAGTTCGCCTTGAAGGTAAGGAATACAAAGTTTTGGATGGTGATGTAATTGTCTTTAGATTTAATGTCTAATCTTACTAATAACGTTTTTTTATTAAATGAAGAACTAAAGGGTAATAATGTTAAAGTAGTAGCTATTAGCAAAACATATACTATAGATCAGGTAAGAACTTTATATAATTTAGGGATAAAAGATTTTGGTGAAAATAGATCTAATTTGCTTTTAGAAAAAAAAGAAGAATTAAAAGACTTAGACATTACTTGGCATTTTGTTGGTCACCTACAGTCAAATAAAGTTAAAGAAGTTATTAATGAAATTGATTACTTGCATTCACTTGAGCGTCTTAGTTTAGCAAAAGCAATTAATAAACATAGATTAACTCCATTAAAGTGTTTTATTCAAGTTAACATAGTTAAAGAAGAATCTAAGCATGGTGTTTATTTAGAAGATTTAATAACTTTTATAAATAATTTAAAAAAATATGATAAAATAGAAATAGTAGGATTTATGGCTATGGGAGTTAATAATGACTTAAGCCAAACTGAAAAAATATTTAAAAAAATTAGCGAAATTAGTAAACTAACTAATTATCATGAACTTTCTATGGGAATGAGTGATGATTATAAATTAGCTTTAAAATATAACACTACTTTTATTAGAGTTGGCAGAATGTTAGTGAGGTAACTTTATGAGAAAAAGAAATAAGAAGAAAGAAATAGAACATGTTTTACCAGAATATGAAGATAACCGCTTAAAAACAGCTAGTGAAAGAATCATTTTTGATGAAATTACAATTGATGATGATAATTATACTGTTGATTTAGCGAGAGAACTTGTTATGGGTAAACCACTAATATTAAATTTCCGTTCAATTAATGTTGATGAAGCTAATAAAATTGTTTCTTTTTTAAGTGGAGTAATTTTTGCGATTGATGGTATAATTGAAGAGATAGATGATAAAATCTATTTGTTTGCGCGAAAGCAAGATTATAAAGATGGAACTTTAAAGAAGTTTATTGAAGATGTAAAACAAAAATAAAACTAAATATTTACTGTGAAGTGGACACGTTTTTATTAAAAACTTTTAAAGAGAGTTAGTGGCTGGTGTGAACTAACAAAGTTTTAATTTAAATATCACCATGGAGTAATATTTTATTAATAAGTGCCAAGCGATGCTTGGAAATAAGGTGGTACCGCGGATAATTCGCCCTTAGTTATACTAGGTGCGATTTTTATTTTTAGAAAGGATAATAAAATATGGACTTAAAAGACACTTTGTTGTTGCCAAAAACAGACTTTCCAATGAGAGGAAATTTAGGAGTTAGAGAAAAAGAATTTCAAGCTATATGGGAAGAGTTAAAATTATATGAAAGAAATTTGAAGGAAAATAAAAAAGGTAAAACATTTATTTTGCATGATGGACCTCCATACGCTAATGGTCCAATTCATATTGGTCATGCTTTAAATAAATTAATAAAAGATTTTATTGTTAGATATAAAACTATGCAAGGCTTTTATACTCCATTTATTCCTGGTTGGGATACTCATGGTTTACCAATTGAGTCTGCAATGCAAAAAATGGGCATAAATAGACAAAGTTATTCGATTGTTGATTACCGTAAAGAATGTATGAAATATGCTTATAAGCAAATTGATATGCAAAAACTTCAATTTAAAAGATTAGGTATTTTAGGTGAGTGGGACAATCCTTATGTAACTTTAGAAAAACCTTATATAGCTGATCAATTAAGAGTGTTTGGGAAAATGGTTAAAAAAGGTTTAATTTATAAAGGATTAAAACCTGTTTTTTGGTCTCCTGTAAGTGAAACTGCGTTAGCAGAAGCAGAAATAGTTTATAAAGATGTTGAATCACCTTCTATTTATGTAGCTTTTAAAGTAAATGATGGTAAGTTTAAAGATGGAAGCTTTATTATTTGGACGACAACTCCATGGACGCTTCCGGCTAACTTAGCTATTTCTGTTCATCCTAGATTAGTTTATGTTTATTTTTCTAGTGATCAAGGTAACTTTATAGTTGCAGAAAGTTTATTAGAAAAAGTTTCTTTAAAACTTAACTTAACAAATGTTAAAGTCATTGAAAAAGTTGCTGGTGAAGAATTAGAACTTACTAATTATATTCATCCTTTAAATAATAAAGTATTACCAATAATTTTAGGTGAACACGTTTTAGCCGATGAAGGTACAGGCTTAGTTCATACAGCACCAGGGCATGGTGAAGATGACTACTTTGTTGGTTTAAAATACAATCTTGATATCTTAGTTCCTGTAGATGATAAAGGTATTTTCACAAAAGAAGCAGGACAGTTCGAAGGACTCTTTTATTTAAAAGGAAATAAAGAAATTATCAATGTTTTAAAAGATAACGGTGCTTTATTAGATGTTTCTTATTTTATTCATTCTTATCCACATGATTGGCGTAGTAACAGTCCAGTAATTTTTAGAGCAACTCCACAGTGGTTTAGTAATATTTCAACAATTAAAGATGAGTTATTAAAAGCTGTTGATGAAGTTGACTGGGTTCAAAAATGGGGTAAATTAAGATTAAGCAATATGATTAAAGACCGTCAAGATTGGTGTATTTCAAGACAACGTAATTGGGGCGTGCCAATTCCTGTATTTTATACAGAAGCTGGAACTCCACTTTTAGATGATAAATTAATTAACCATGTGGCTGATATTGTTGAAAACAGTAAAGAAGATGTTTGGTTTAGTTTAGAGGCAAAAGACTTACTTCCAGAAGGTTACACTCACGAAGAAAGCCCTAATGGCATTTTTACTAAAGAGACTGATACAATGGACGTTTGGTTTGATAGCGGTTCATCTTATGAAGTATTGAATAGACACAATTTAGGATATCCTGCTGATCTTTATGCTGAAGGTAGTGATCAGTATCGTGGTTGGTTTAACTCTAGTTTAATTACTGGTGTAGTAGCACATGAAATAGCTCCATATAAGGCAGTAATCTCTCACGGCTTTGTTTTAGATGAAAAAGGCAAAGCGATGAGTAAAAGTGTAGGTAATACTGTTGATCCTTTAAAAGTTTCTGAACAAATGGGAGCAGACATTTTAAGATTATGGGTTAGTAGTGTTGATTATTTTCAAGATGTGAGAATTGGAAATGAAACTTTAAAACAAAATAGTGAGTCTTACCGTAAAATAAGAAATACTTTTAGATATATGCTTTCTAATCTTTTTGATTTTGAGCCTACTGTTAATAATGTTGATTTTAAAGAAATGGATAACTTATCAAAAGTAATGATGGTAAAATTAGAAGAATTAAAAACTAATGTTTATCATGCATATGAAAATTACCGTTTTGATTTAGTTAATAGATTAATTACAAACTATTTAACAAATGACTTATCTGCTTATTACTTAGACTATTCTAAAGATATATTATACGTAGAAGCTAAAGACAGTTTAAAAAGAAGAACTGCACAGTCAGTTATTTATAAACATTTAATGTCACTTCTTAAATTATTAAATCCAATTTTACCACATACTACAAGTGAAGTTTATTGGTTATTACCATTTGATAAATTAGATGATGTCTTTTTAGAAAGAATGGAAGAAGTAATTAACTATGACTTTAATTTATTAGATGAATTTAATGATTTTATGACTATTAGAGATGAAGTATTAAAACAATTAGAAAACTTAAGAGAAAATCATGTAATTGGAAAATCATTAGAGGCTTCGCTAAAAATCACTCTTCCAGAAAATATGTTAAATTCAGTTAAACTTTTAAATGGTAATTATGTTCAAGTATTAATGGTTTCAACTATTGAATTTGTTTTAGGAGATGAATTAAAAGTAGAAGCTTTTAAAGCTGTTGGTGATAAATGTGAACGTTGTTGGAATATCGTTCCTAAAGTAAACGAGAGACATGTTTGTGAGCGCTGTGAGGCTGTTTTAAATGAAGATTTTAGTAGTTAATGATGATGGTTATCAAGCAGAAGGCTTAAAAATATTAATAGAAGTATTAAAAGATTTTGGTGAACTTTATGTAATTGCGCCTAAAGAACACCATTCAGGTAAGTCTAATGCAATTACAATTCAAAAAGCATTACATACAAAAGAAATAAAACTACCATTTGTAAAAAAAGCATATTATGTCAAAGGTTTCCCGGCTGATTGTGCAAGAATAAGTAGTGCTCTTTTTAGTGATGTTAAATTTGATTTGTTAGTATCAGGCATTAATGAAGGAGCTAATGTTGGCTCAAATATAATGCATTCTGGAACAATAGGAGCGGCAGTAGAAGGACTTCATTTAAATATTCCTGCGATTGCCGTTAGTAGCCCTGTTGGTAATTACTATAATGCAAAAAATTACACTAAAAGCTTAATAAAGACAATTTTAAAGCATAAACTAGAGTCACATTTATACGTATTAAATATTAATTTTCCAGAAAATGATACAAAACCACAAGGTGTTTATTTTTCCCACCAATCTGTAAATTATCAACCTAATACATTTATTAAAAAAGGAAATAAATATTTACCGGTTTATAAACGTAAAGAAGATCATGACACTAATAGTGATGTTTATGGTTATTTTAATAATTTTATTACAATTACTCCAATATTAAGAGTTAAAAATGATGATAAAGTTTTAAAAGAGCTTAAAGAAAAGTCTGTTAATTTTAATATTTAATATTAAAGAATTAATGATTTATGATAAAATATAAATAAGGTGATAACATGGAAATGTTTAAGTTGCATTTTTTTAAAGAAAAAATAAGAGATTTAGATTATGAAAAGATATTTTCATTTTTTCAAGATATTCCTGAGACGAAAGTTTTACCGTCTTCTGAAGATGACTTAGAAGTAAAAATATTATACAATTTGCCTGTTGTAAATTTAAAGGCTTATTTTATTATTTCTAAAAAATCAGCAGTACAAGAAATTTATAAGTTAAGTCCGCAGTATTTAGATGTTAACTTTAGATTTGAATTATCTTTGCTTACACCTGCTTTTAATGCAAATCTTATTTTTGATATTGTAGAAAGACTTGTAAAAGCATTTGATTTTTATTACTTTAATTCATTATTAGAGGACGTAATGCCTTATAAAAAAGAAGTTGTTTTAAGAACTTTTGAAATTGCTAAGCAAAATTTTAAAGAAAAGCATCAATATGAGTTAGGTAATTATTATTACTTTCCTGAAAGCAAGTTTAAAGATTGCTTAAAATATGTTTATGAACAATATGAACTACACCGTTTTTACAAAGAACAAGAAGTAATTGTTCCTAATTACCGTATTGTTAAAGATGAAAATGAACAAATTTATTTTACAATTGAGTGGCGTGAAAATACAAAAACACTTTTCCCACCACATATTAGATATATTTATTACTATTACGGTAATGAAGTTAAAATATTGCCTTACGATGAAGTAATGGCTAAATTAGAAAGGTTTACAATATCAGTTCCAGGCTTTATTGAAAATACTAAAGTGATTGACGTTAAAAATATTAAAAAAATTCACAAAATTGTGAAAAAATTAAAAGTAACTCCAGTTAATTTAAGTTTTACTAAGGTAGCTTTAGAAAATATTATTGATATTGCGAAAGGGTAGTTGATGATTTTATTAAATTTTAAAGAGTTATTACAACCAGTTGAATTAATTGGTATTTTTGCAGGGTTAATCGTTTTGTCTTCTTTTTTATTAAAAGGAGAAATTAAAATAAGATTGCTTAATGTTGTTGGGGCAATTTTATTTGTTATTTATGGGATTTTAATTAAGAGTATTTCAGTAGGTTTAATTAACTTTATCTTAATTATTGTCCATTTGTATTTTATTAATAAAAGAAAGGATGAAAATAATGAAATTAAATAAATATATTGATCATACTAAACTTGGACCAACTGTGACTAAAGCTGATGTTGAAAAACTATGTAAAGAAGCAGTAGAGTATGATTTTAAAAGTGTTTGTATAGATCCGATTTATGTAAAACTTGCTAAAGAGTTATTAAAAGGAAGCGATGTTTTAGTATGTACTGTTGTTGGTTTTCCTGCAGGAACTCAAACAACAAAAATAAAGTTTTTAGAAACAAGCGAAGCTTTATTAGATGGTGCTGATGAAATTGACATGGTTTTAAACCAAAATGCGATTAAAAATCAAGATTATGATTATGTTTTAAATGAAATTAAGGAACTTAAAAAAGCAGTTAAAGATAAAACTTTAAAAGTAATTTTAGAAACATGCAATTTAACTAAAGAAGAAATTGTTAAGGCATCTTTACTTGCAAAAGAAGCAAAAGCTGATTTTGTTAAAACATCAACAGGTTTTAGTAAAGGTGGAGCAACTTTAGATGATATTAAATTAATGAGAGAAACAGTAGGACCAACAATGGGAGTAAAAGCATCTGGTGGAGTGAGAACTTACGAAGATGCAATTAAGATGATAAATGCTGGTGCAACTAGAATTGGTGCATCTAGTGGTGTTAATATTGTTAGTCATACTGAAGCTTCAAACGATAACAATTACTAGACCAAATAAAAATGAAAGGAAAGTTCTTTATTGTAAGTGGTCATTACAAAAATAAAGAATAAAAATTAACTATGATACCAACACCTCATATCGAAGCAAACGAACAAAATTTAATTGCGAAAACTGTATTAATGCCTGGAGATCCTTTAAGAGCTAAATTTATTGCAGAAACTTATCTTAAAAATCCAGTTAAATTTAATACTGTTAGAAACATGTTTGGCTATACTGGCACTTATAAGGGTAAAAAAGTATCAGTAATGGGTTCAGGAATGGGAATGCCTTCAATAGGAATTTATTCTTATGAATTATTTTCATTTTATGGAGTTGAACAAATTATTAGAATTGGCTCTGCAGGAGCATATACTGATAAACTAAACTTATATGATGTTGTTTTAGCTACTAGTGCTTATAGTGAATCAACTTATGCAAAAGTAATGGGAGTTTCTTCTAGAAAGAAATTAAATGCTTCAAAAGCTTTAAACAATAAAATTGTTAGAAAAGCAGAAAAACTAAATGTTCCCCTACATCTTGGCATAATTCACTCATCTGATGTTTTTTATCATCCAGGCGGTTCAATTCATGAAAAAATGCATCAAGAACATGAGTGTTTATGTGTTGAAATGGAATCTTTTGCTTTATTTGCAAATGCAAAAGCTTTAAATAAAAAAGCAGCTTGTTTATTAACTATTTCAGATTCTTTAGTAACTCATCAAGCAACAACTTCAGAAGAAAGACAAAATGCTTTTACAAAAATGATGGAAGTAGCATTGGAGGCAATATAGATGATTATTGAAAAACAAACTAAATTTAAAACAACTTATTTATCAGTTAAGTTTAAAGAAGAACTTACAATAGAAAACATTGGTTTTAGAGCACTTTTACCAAGTTTGATTAAAACTAAATCAAAGACTCACCCGAATAGAAAAGCTCTTCAAGAAGCTTTAAATGATTTGTATGGCGCTAAACTTTCAGTTAAAACATCTAAAATTGGGTTAGTATCAATTATTGATTTTAGTATTAGTTTTATAAATCCTGATTTTTCAAGTGAGCCATTATTTTTTGAAGCAGTTAAGTTATTACATGAAGTTATTTATCAACCTAACTTACCTAAAGCTGACTTTGAGATTGAAAAAAGAATGTTAGTAGAAAAAATTAAAGCTTTTGAAAATGATAAAACTTCTTATGCAGTTCAAAGATTATTTGAAGAAATGTTTAAAGAAGAAAGATATGGATTAAGTGTACAAGGAAAAGTAGATGATGTTTTAAAAATTACTTATCAAGATTTAAATAAATATTATAAACAAATGTTAAAAACAAATAGTATAGATGTAGTTATTTCAGGACAAGTTAGTGAACAAGAAACTGAACTTTTAAAAGAATATTTTAAAGAAGGAAAAACTAACTTAACAGTAATTGACAGAGAAAACAAAGAAATAAAAGAATTTAAAGAAATTACTGAATATGATACAATTTCTCAATCAAAAGTAAACTTAGGTTATAGACTTCCAATAAGAATTGATGATCCTTTACAACAAGCAGCTACTTTGTTTAATGTTGCTTTAGGTGGTGGCATTCATTCACGTTTATTTTTAAATGTTAGAGAAAAACATTCACTTTGTTATTACATTTCATCTTCATATGATGCATTAAAAGGATTTTTGTTTATTTATTCTGGAATAGATAAAGAAAGAGTAAGTTTAGCTTTAAAAGTAGTTGATGAACAAATACTAGACTTACAAACAAACAAATTATCTGAAGAAGAGTTATTTTTATCTAAACAAACTTTAATAAATCGTTTAAAAGAAGCAGAAGACGCTCAAGTTCAAAGTGTTGAGGCTAAATATTCTAGAGCATTAGTTAATAATACAAAATCTTTAGAAGAACGTATTGAGTTAATAATGAAAGTTACTCCAGAAGAAGTATTAGAAGCTGCTAAACTACTTCAAAAAGACACTTTATACATTTTAGCTCCGGAGGTAAAATAATGAAACATCAATTTTATAAAGAATTTAATGAAAATGTTTATTTTGAAGAATTAGCAAATGGTTTAAAAGTATATTTAATTCCTAAAACTGATTATAATAAAACATTTGTAACGTTTACAACAAATTATGGTTCTTTTGACCAAGTCTTTGTACCACTTAATAAAGACCGTAAAGTAACTCAACCAGCTGGTATTGCTCACTTTTTAGAACATAAATTGTTTGCGATGCCAGATAAAACAGACGCATTTGAAAAATTAAGCAGTTTTGGTGTAAGCCCAAATGCTTTTACTTCATTTGATAAAACAAGTTACTTATTTAGTGGAACAACAAATATTAAAGAAGCATTAGAATATTTACTTGATTTTGTACAAATACCTTACTTTACGCCAGCAAGTGTTAAAAAAGAACAAGGAATTATTGAAGAAGAAGCTTTAATGTATCAAGATTATCCTTCACAAAGATTAATGTATGGTTTATTTAAAAATATGTATAAAAACCATCCTATTAATACTGAAGTTATTGGAACGATTGAGTCAATTCATCAAATAACTTCTAAAAAGTTATACCAAGCTTATGAGACTTTCTATCATCCTTCAAATATGGTTTTAACAATTATTGGTAATTTTGATTATGAAGAAATATTTACTTTAGTAAAAGAAAATCAAGCAAAAAAACCATATAAAAAAGAAGAACCAATTAAGCGTTTCTTACCAAAAGAACCTAAAGGTATTGTAAAAGAGCACGACGAAACTGAGATGAGCGTTAATATGCCTTATTTTGGAATGAGTTTTAAATTAGAACCAAGTGCTGATTTAAAAGAACTTTATAAACAAGAATTAAGTTTAGAAATTTTATTAAAACTTTATTTATCAAATAGCACAACTAATTATGCTAATTTACTTAAAAAAGGATTAATTAACCAATCATTTCAATTTAGTCCAATTCAAACAGAAGGAACACTAGCATTGATTGTTTCATCAATGACAAATGATATTGAAGGATTAAAAGCTGAGTTAAAGAAAATATTAGTTAATTTAAAACGTAAAAATATTGATGAAAAAGCATTTTTACGTGAGAAGAAAGTATTAAAAGGAGATTTTATAAGAGCACTTAATGGTTTAGAAAACTTTAATATCGCTTTTATGTCAACGCTTCCTTATGGACTTACTTTATTTGATGTTCCTGAATTAATTGAATCAATTACTGTTGATGATTTAATGGACATCGCAAAAGCAATTAAAGCTAATAAAATGACTACTTATGTAATTAATCCTAAAAAAGCTTAAATAATAGTAAATTACTAAAAAAATAATAAAATAATCAATTTTAAAAAGCACTTCATGCAAAAGAAGGGCTTTTTTTATCTAATTTATTACTATAACAATAAAAACAGCTTTAAATAGACATTTTAGTTTTATTGCTCATTTTTATATACTAAAATAAAAAGGAGAAAAAAATGTTAAATCAAGTAATTTTAATTGGGCGTTTAACGCACGATCCAGAATTAAAAACATTAGATGATGGCAAGAAAGTTTTAAGTTTACAACTTGCTGTCCAGCGCAACTTTAAAAATATCGAAGGTATTTATGAAACTGATTTTATTCCAATAACTTTATGGCAGGGTTTAGCAGAAAACTTTCATCAGTATTGTAGTAAAGGTACACTAATTGCAGTAAGAGCGAGACTACAAATTAAGCACGTTAAATATGATGAAAAAGATTATAAAACAATAGAGGTAATTGGTGAACGCGTAACTTATTTATCAAATGTTAAAAAAGATGAAGAATTTGAAGACCTTACATAGGTCTTTTTTTATGTGATAAATAATTTATTAACCGCTTTAAGTTGAGTATATATTTTTAATAATATATAATTATAAAAGTAGGAGTGATAAAAAATGAAAATAGACTTTTATAAAGAGGCTTTAAAGTACAAAGATGCATTAATAAAAGATACACAAAAATTATTACAAATTAATTCTGAACTAACTGTATTTGATGAGAAAAGTACAACACCATTTGGACCTGGAATAGCAGAAGCTTTAGATTTTATGCTTGATCTTGGTAAAAAAGATGGTTTTAATACTTTAAATGTTAGTGGTTATGCCGGACACATTGAGCTTGGTGATGCTTTTGAGTTTATTGGTATAATGGGTCATTTAGACGTAGTTCCAGCAGGAAGTGGCTGGGAACATCCAGCTTATGAAGCTAAAATTGTTGATAATAAAATTGTCGCAAGAGGCGCTTTAGATGATAAAGGACCGACAATGGCTTCTTATTATGCAATGAAACTAGTCAAAGATTTAAACTTACCTTTAAAAAGAAGAGTTAAGTTAATTTTAGGGACTGACGAAGAATCTGCTTGGAGAGGTATTGATTATTATTTCAAACAATTTCCTGAACAACCAGTATACGGTTTTATTCCAGACTCAGCATTTCCAATGACTTATGCAGAAAAAGGAATTTTAGGAATAAAAATAAGCGGTACTGATAAGAAAAATCATTTACTAAAATTTGAAGCTGGCTTAAGAACTAATATGGTACCAGAACATTGTCTTGCCGTATTAAGTAGTAAAATTTATGAAGAACCTTTTTTAAATTACTTAAAAAAACATAACTATAATGGTAAAGCTTACTTTAAAGAAGACAATTTAGTTTTAGAAATAGAAGGTAAGAGCGCTCATGGAGCAACTCCTGAACTAGGTGTTAACGCAGCGTTTTTAATGGTAGAGTTTTTTAATGAAATTGGCTTAATGAACAACTTTATTGATTTAATTAACACTTATTTATTAAATGACACAACAGGTAAGAAAATTGGAGTTGATTACTTTGATGAAGAAACAGGAGCTTTAACAGTGAATTCGGGTTTATTTAGTTATGATAAAAACAAATTTGAAATTGTAATTAACCCAAGATATCCAAATAATGTTAATGGCGAAGAATTAATTAAAAAAATGATTGCGGCCTTTAAAGTGTTAGGACATAAAGCAGAACTTACAAGTCATCAACAAAGATTATATGTTGATCCAAACTCCTTTTTAATTAAAACATTACTTAATGTTTATAAAAAACACACTAATGATTTAGAGGCAAAACCACTTACAACAGGTGGTGGAACATACGCACGTGCAATGCAAAATAGTGTTGCTTTTGGACCAGAGTTTCCAAATACAATTAGTTTAATTCATCAACCAAATGAGTTTATTGATATCGATGAATTAGTTAAAATGATGGCAATTTATGCAGAAAGTATTTATGAGTTGGCAAAATGAAACAATATTTAGATTTATGTAGTCATGTTTTAAATAATGGCACAAAAAAAGGTGATCGTACTGGTACTGGGACAATTTCTTTATTTGGCTATCAAATGCGCTTTGATTTAAGTGAAGGATTTCCTCTTTTAACAACAAAAAAAGTCCATTTAAAAGCTGTAATTCATGAATTATTATGGTTTATCAGCGGTGATACTAATATTAAATATTTAGTTGATAATAATGTGAGAATTTGGAATGAGTGGCCTTATGAATGGTTTAAAAATAGTGCTGATTATCAAGGTGAAACGCTTGATGAGTATGTTTTAAAAATTAAAAATGATGATGAGTTTGCCAAAAAGTATGGTGATTTAGGTCCAGTTTATGGAAAACAATGGCGCGATTTTAGTGGTGTTGATCAACTATTAGATGTTATTGAAGAAATTAAACATAATCCTAATTCAAGAAGATTACTAGTATCAGCTTGGAATCCAAAAGAAATTCCTTTTATGGCTTTACCACCGTGTCATTTATTATTTCATTTTTATGTAAATGATGGTAAATTATCACTACAATTATACCAACGTAGTGGTGACATATTTTTAGGAGTTCCATTTAATATTGCTAGTTACAGCTTACTTTTAATGATGGTTGCTCAAGTGACTAATTTAAAATTAGGAGAGTTTGTTCATACAATTGGTGATGCTCATATTTATGATAACCACCTTGAACAAATAAAAACACAACTTTCTAGAGAACCACTTCAATTATCTAAAATGGTTATTAATCCAAATGTTAAAAACATTTTAGACTTTAAATACGAAGATTTTAAATTAGAAGATTATGTTTCACATCCTGCAATTAAAGGGGTTGTTGCGGTATGATTAATTTAATTTGGGCTATGGATATTAATTGGCTAATTGGTAAAAACAATAGACTACCATGGCGCTATCAAGAAGATTTAGATTTCTTTAAAAGAACAACAAAAAATAAAATAGTTTTAATGGGCGAGAAAACATACCGTTCAATGAAAGGATATTATAAAAGCACGCCTTTCCCTTTTAGTAAAGTGTATGTCGCAAGTAGAGGTGAAACTATTGATGATGTTGAGATGGTTAGTGATGTTGTTGATTTTATTAAAAATAATAAGGAAGAACTATGGATTTTAGGTGGCTCGGTAATTTTTGACTTAGCGATGCCTTATGCTGATAACTTATATATAACTTGGATTTTAAAGCCTTATGAAGGTGATACATATTTAAAAAAATTCAATTTAGAGACTGACTTTTATGTTAAAAGTGAACTTATTGGTGAAGACAAAGACTTGAAATTTGTAGTGTATGGAAGAAATAAATGATAATTTTAGTTTCAATAATAATAATCGCACTTAGTTTTACGTATTTTTCAAATTTATATATTTCTAACTTAATGTGGCTCTTACCTGTTTGGTTTGTTAGTGGTTTATTAGGAGGTTTATTAGTTTTTATATTATTTTTCATTATTATTGGATCATTTTTCGTTGAAAAAACAAAACCAACTAATAAATTAAAACACGCTGTTGCTAGACAAATTTCTGATTTAGTACTTTTTTTACTAAGAATTAAAATAGTAGAAGTTTGGGGCAAAGAAAACATACCTAAAGGTAATTTTGTAATGTATGCTAATCATAAATCAAATACTGATCCCTTCATTTTAGTTTCTGCTGTAAGAAAAAATATAGGCTATGCCGCAAAATCAGGCGTTTATAAATTGCCTTTTGTGAGAAATTGGTTAAAAGGAATAGGTTCAATTAACATTAATAGAGATAATGATAGAGATTCTATTAAAGAAATTGTAAAAGGGATAAAACATATCGAAAATGGTGCTTCACTGGCAATATTTCCTGAAGGTGGAATTAAATCAAGAACTAACCCATTAATGGTAACAGTTAGGCCTGGAGCTTATAAGTTAGCTACTAAACCAGGTGTGCCAATACTACCAGTAGCGATTATTGGCGCAATTGATGTTAAAGATAATGCTCCTCTTAAAAAAACAAAAGTTAAAGTAATTATTGGAAAACCACTTTTAGAAAGTGAGTATAGTAGTTATACAACAGTTGAACTTGGGAATATAATGTTTGAAAATATTAATAAGATGATTGAAGAAAACTTGCCTAAATGATTTAGGCTTTTTTTTACGTTGTGATATAATATTATTATAATTTACTAAATATTTATTTTAAATATTTGTATGAAAGGACATCCAATTATGAGAATGATTGATTTAATAATTAAAAAAAGAGATAATTATTCTTTAACAAAAGAAGAAATAGATTTTTTAATTAAAAATTATACGAACGGTAAAATTCCTGATTATCAAATAAGCAGTTTGTTAATGGCTATTTATTTTAATGGTATGAGTAATGAAGAAGCTACTAACTTAGCTGTTGCGATGAAAGATAGTGGGGATAGTTTTGATCTGAGTAAAATTAGAGGAATTAAAGTAGATAAACATTCAACTGGTGGAGTTGGAGATAAAGTTACTTTAGTGTTAGGACCATTAATGGCCTCAGTTGGTGCTAAGTTTGCAAAAATGAGTGGAAGAGGGCTAGGTCATACTGGAGGAACGCTAGATAAACTAGAAAGTATAGAAGGATATCAAATTGAAATGGATGAAGATGATTTTATTAATCAAGTTAATGAAATTGGACTTTCAGTTATTGGTCAATCTAAAAACATTACACCAGCAGATAAACTACTTTATGCTTTAAGAGATGTTACTGGAACAGTGCCTTCAATACCTTTAATTGCCTCATCAATAATGTCTAAAAAATTAGCTTCTGGAGCAGATGTTATTTGTTTAGATGTTAAAGTTGGTAGTGGGGCTTTTATGAGTAGTATTGAAGAAGCTGAAAAACTTGCAAAATTAATGGTTCAAATTGGTAATTTAGCAGGTAAAAAAGTTTATGCAGTTTTAACTAATATGGATGAACCATTAGGTTTAAATATTGGTAATAGTTTAGAAGTAATTGAAGCTATCGAAACATTAAAAGGAAATGGACCTAAAGATTTAGAAACAGTTTGTTTTGAAATAGGTAAGTTGTTATTAGAGGCGGCTAATATTGCTAGTGGTGATGAAGCTTTAAAACTAATGAAAGAAAAAATTGATAGTGGAGAAGCTTTAAATAAACTTGTTGAAATGGTAAAAAGACAAGGCGGTAATGCTAATTGGATTTTAAACACTGATCTTTTCCCTAAAGCAAAAGAAATAGTTCCATTTAAAGCTTTTAAGAGTGGTTATATTGAAAAAATGGACACATTAAATGTCGGTGTAGCAGCTATGGTACTTGGGGCAGGTAGAGAAACTAAAGATGATGATATTGACTTTTCAGTAGGATTATCGTTTAAAAAGAAAATTGGTGATTATGTAAATGAAGGTGATGTTATTTGTGAACTTTATGTAAATGATATCGGTAAAGAACAAGCACTAGAGTTACTAACAAACTCCATTACAATAGGTATGAATAAAAAAGAAATTACATTAATAGAGAGAATAATAAAATGATCGCATTAATAACAGGTGGAGCTACCGGAATAGGCTACGGATTTGCTAGAGCATATGCAGATTTAGGATACAATTTAATACTTACATCAAGAAATATTGATAATCTTCATCATGCCAAAAAAGAAATTGAAGAAAAATATAATAATAAAGTGATGGTTTTTGTTTGTGATTTAACAAAAGAAGAAGAACGTACAGCTTTATTTAACTACACTAATAACTACAAAATAGATGTTTTTATCAACAATGCTGGAAGAGGTTTATCTGAAGATTTTTTACTGGCAAACTTTCAAGAGGAACAAAACATTATTGATTTAAATGTTGTAGCTTTTCAAGCATTATTTAAACATTATTTGCAAAAAATGAACAATAATAACGAAGGAAGAATAATTAATGTATCATCTGTTGGAGGCTTTTTAAGCGGTCCAGGATCTGCAACTTATTATGCAAGTAAAGCATACATAAATTCCTTAGTTAGAGCGGTTATCTATGAAATGAGAAAAAGCAATGTCTTTATTCAACTTGTTTTTCCAGGAGCGACTAAATCTAAATTTTATGAGACTGCTAATACAAAAGAAAAGTCGTATAAATACGACCCTTATTTAGTAGCTATTAAAACTATAAATTCAAATAAAAAAGAAGTTATTCCAGGTTTTAAAGCTAAACTTATTGTCTTTTTCAACAAACTTTTACCTAAAAAATTAGTAATTAGATTAACTTACAGAAGACAAGTTAAAATGCGTTCATAAGTTAGGAATAATATATTTATCAATTACAGTTAAATAATCAATTCGAGGGTTAAATGAGAAGGGAATTAAAAACCCTTCTTTTTTAAATGTTTCATAAGGTATTGATTGTCTTCCCCCTTTTAAGGAGTCTTCATAAAATCTATGTAAGACATGAAAAGGTAAGTAATAATACTCATTATAACTTGTAAAATAAACAATTAAAAATCCTATTCCTTTTTGGTTAGTAATTTGTTTTAAATGTCTAATTTGATGAGGATGAATATTTTTTAAGGGAATTGATGTTTTTGATTTTGTTTCTTTACAATCAAAATCAATATAATAACCATTATATATTCCGTTAAAGTCTGTAGTTGAAGGTGTTTTATAATAAGCTTCAACAATTTTGGCTTTATTTCTTGCTGGATAACTAACATTAACAACTTGAACTGGAGTAGGTTTTTTATAAATAACCGCTCTATTTGTTTCTAAATAATAATTATTAGTAATTTCTATATCAGCTTCAAAAGTCATCCCTCTATTGCTAGTAGAATTAGTTTTAACATATGTTTTTTTAGGAATTGGATGTTTAATCATAAAATATCACCATCTCCATTATAACTTACTTTTTAAACTTTATTTTAATTAATTGTTTTTTGTTGTAATTATCTCATTAAACATATATAATAAATATAGAAATTACGTTTCTTTAAATAATTAAGGAGTGATAAAATGAAAATCCATGTTTATGCGTTAGGTGGACTAGGCGAAAATGGTAAAAATATGTATGTAGTAGAAGTTGAGGATTCAATTTTTATTTTAGATGCAGGAATAAAATACCCAACAAATGAATTGTACGGAATTGATGAAATCGTTCCAGATTACCGTGTTTTAACTAGCAAAAAAGATAATATTAAAGGTTATTTTATGTCACATGCTCACGAAGATCATATTGGTGCAGTTACACATATGATTAAAGAAATAAATGCCCCAATTTATGCTACACCTTTTACAATGGAAGTTATTAAAGATAATTTTAAAGAAAAAAAGTTTAATTTAGCTAATTACCAGTTTAATGAAATTTCTTCTAAGTCAGTTATTAAATTTAAGGATGCAAGTGTTTCTTTTATTAAAACTACCCATTCAATTCCAGAAAGTGTGGGAATTGTTATTGAAACTAAAGATGGGTCGATTATTTATACTAGTGATTTTAATTTAACTCAAAGTGATGATGAAAATTATCAAACTGATTTTCAAAAGTTAACTGAACTTGCGCAAAAGAAAGTTTTACTTTTAATGACAGAATCGCTTGGTGCAGAAATGCCTAGTGATGGGAGTAAAGATAATAGATTAACACATGAAATAACTAAAGTTTTTCAAAAGACAAATGATCGTATTATTGTATCTTTATTTTCATCTGATTTACAAAAAATTCAAAAAGTTATTAACATCGCTTTAAAGTTTGATAAAAAAATTGCAATTATTGGAAGAAAAGCACAAAGAATAGTAGATATTGCTTTAATGTTAGGTTATTTAACAATTCCAGAAGAGCGTTTAGTTAATTTAAAGTATATTGATGATGAAAATAAAAATGATGATCCAGATTTAGTATGTTTAGTTACAGGTGACCGTCATGAACCATTTTATATGTTACAAAGAATGGTTAACAAAAGTGACCGTTTAATTAACATTAATGATAATGATACTGTTTTAGTTGTTACTCCACCAATTCCTGGAACTGAGAAGATGGCTGCTAAAACTTTAGACACTTTATATAGAACTGAAGCGACAATCCATGTAGTTAGCAAAGATCTCTTAACAATCAATCATGCTACTAAAGATGAAGTTAAGATGATGATTTCTTTAACTCAACCTGAATTTATTTTGCCTGTTATTGGCGATTACAAAATGCAATTTGAAGTAAGAGAAATTGCCAAAGAAATGGGTTATTCTAAAGAAAATGTGTTTTTACTTGATAATGGTGATTTGCTTAAATTTGTTAATGGAACACCAACAACTCAAAAAAATAGATTCCGTCAAGGAGATATTTTAATTGATGGATCTTCAATTGGTGATATTAATGATATTGTTATTCATGATAGAGAGATGCTTAGTCAAGATGGTGTTTTAATAATTATTGGTCATATTAATCCTTTAATAAAAGAACTTAAAGGAGAAATAAAGTTAGTTACTAAAGGTTTTTTAATTGATGAAGATGTAAAAATTGTTGAAGAAGAAGTTAGAAATATCTTTATAAAAGAATGCAAAGAACATTTTACAAACAAGTATATTAACTGGAATGAACTTAAATTACAAATTAGAGATGAAATAAACAAATATCTCTTCCAGGCGCTAAGAAGAAGGCCTGTAACAGTCCCAGTTTTAATCTCAACTGAGCAAGCAGAAGGAGACCGAAATATCCAAACTTAAGGAAGGAAACTTCCTTTTTTATTTTTATCACTTGAAAACGCTTTTAGTTTAGTGTAAAATGAAAAAAAAGGAGAATTTTTTAATGCATTTTATTGTTTTAGTATTGGGAGCTACGTTAATTACGATAGCTTATGCTTTAGTTTTGCTTTTGAAGCTAAAAAAGTTAAATGTTAAGAATGAATCAATAAAAGAGATTTCATCTTATATTCGTGAGGGAACTTATGCCTTTTTAAAAAGGGAGTATAAGATAATTCTTTTTTTTGTGGTCGGAGTTGCCGTAGTTCTAACATTATTAGGGTTTATTCCAGAGTTAAAAGATGTTGATGGAGTTGGAGTATTTGCAGCAATTAGCTTTTTAATAGGTGCTCTATTTTCTGGTTTAACAGGTTTTATTGGAATGGTAGCCGGTGTTAAAGCAAATGGTTTAACAACTGAAGCCGCTTTAGAAAGTGGCATGGGTAAAGCTTTAAGAACATCTTTTAGTGGTGGAGCAATTATGGGCTTATTAGTAGTCAGCTTTGGTTTACTAGGTTTAAGTGGGATTTATTTCATTTTTGATAGTTCTAATCTTGGTATTAACCCAGTTCAAGTTATAGCTGGTTATGGATTAGGCGCATCCTTTGTTGCTTTATTTGCTAGAGTAGGTGGAGGTATTTATACTAAAGCTGCCGACGTTGGTGCTGATTTAGTTGGTAAAGTTGAATCGAATATTCCTGAAGATGATCCAAGAAACCCAGCAGTTATTGCTGATAATGTTGGCGATAACGTTGGTGATATTGCTGGTATGGGCAGCGACTTATTAGAGTCATATGTTGGTTCTTTAATTAGTGCCTTATCACTTGGAATGTTTTTAGTTGATCCTAAATATTTAGTATTTCCTTTAATTATTGCAGCTATAGGTGTTTTATCTGCATTAATTAGTGTTATTTTAATAAGAGCTAAAGAGTGGACAAATCCACAATTAACATTAAGAATTGCAACATCATTAGCCGCAGTTATTGTAGTTATTGGTGCTGTTGTTACAAGTTATTTAGTATTTAAAGAATTTGGCCCATTTATTGCAGTTTTAAGTGGTGTTATTGTTGGAGTTGCGATTGGTTATATTGCAGAGTTTTATACTTCTGATGAATCAAAAAATGTTAAAGAACTAGCACACCAATCAGAAACAGGTCACGCGACTAATATTATTGCAGGTTTTTCAGTAGGGATGCGTTCAACTGCACTTACTATTATTGCTTTAATCGTTGCAATATTTGTCTCATACATGGCTCAAGGAGATTATGGAGTTGCATTAGCAGCAGTAGGAATGCTTTCTACAGTAGGTATTACTGTTTCAGTTGATGCTTATGGTCCAATCTCAGATAACGCTGGTGGAATTGCCCAAATGGCAAAACTTGATGAAAGTGTAAGAAACATAACTGACAAACTAGATTCAGTTGGTAATACAACAGCAGCAATCGGTAAAGGATTTTGTATTGGTTCAGCAACTTTAACTAGTTTAGCTTTATTTGTTGCGTTTGCAAACATAGCTGGACTTAGTGCGATAAATATTATTCAAGTTAATACTATTATTGGACTTTTAATAGGAGCAATGCTTCCATACTTATTTACTTCATTAACAATTAACTCAGTTGGATCTGCAGCTAATTTAATGATTGAAGAAGTAAGAAGACAATATAAAGAAAATCCAGGTATTTTAGAAGGAACTGATAAACCTGATTACGCAAAATGTGTTGATATTTCGACTCAAGCAGCTTTAAAAGAAATGATTATTCCTGGTTTATTAGCGCTTTTAACACCATTTGCAATTGGATTTATTTTAGGCGCAGAAGCTTTAGGTGGCTTATTAGTAGGAAGTTTAGCGAGTGCCTCAATGCTTGCGGTATTTATGGCTAACTCAGGTGGTGCTTGGGATAACGCTAAAAAGTTAATTGAGTCTGGAATTGCTGGTGGTAAAGGTTCAGAGAGTCATAAAGCAGCAGTTACAGGAGATACAGTAGGAGATCCGTTTAAAGATACAGCTGGTCCTGCATTGGATATTTTAATTAAATTAATGTCAGTTATTTCATTAATAATTGCACCAATAATAATTAAAACTACTCCGCTACTTGAAATGTTAATTAATTTATTTAAATAATTATAAAGAAAAAGAAAAGGAAATTGATAAAAATTTCCTTTTTTTTTTATTTTGTGTGTTTGTTTATAAAATCAATTCTTTTTTGCAGTGTTACTTCGTAATTTGAATTTGCTTTAGGTTTGTAATAAGTTACATTTTTAATATTGTTTGGTAAGTATTGTTGTTTTATTAAACCTAAATCATAGTTATGAGGGAATTTATAAATACTTTTATCTAAAGCAATTTCTCTATTTAAAATATGTTTAGGAATTGAACCAACTTTGCCGTCTTGATAATCTTTAATGGCTAAATCTAAGGCTTCTAAAGCGCTATTTGATTTAGGTGCTAAAGCAACATCAATAACCGCAACAGCAAGAGGAATTCTAGCTTCAGGGAAACCAAGCATTTTAGCAGTGTCACAGCATGCTTTTACTTTAAGACCAATGTTTGGATCAGCAATTCCCACATCTTCATAGGCAATTACTAAAAGTCTTCTAATAATTGAATTTAAATCTCCTAAAACAATTAATCTAGCCAAGTAGTGTAGCGATGCATTTACATCAGATCCTCTAAGTGATTTTTGGAAGGCGCTTAAAATATCATAATAATCATTTTGTGATTGATCAAGTGATAAGTTTTTATCTCCTAAAGCCTTTTTAGCAATAACTAAGTTAATGGTATCAAGCTCACTTCCATAAACAGTGACAGCCTCAAGCATATTAAAAGCGGTTCTTAGTTCACCATTAGCACGTGTAGAAATATAATCAGTAACTTCATTTAAAATAACTCCATCATAACTTAGTGAGGGAGAATTTATGGCGTTAATTAAAGCTTTTTTAATGTCTTCAGGTGTTAAATCATTAAGTTCATAAATTTGGCATCTCGATCTAATAGCTTTATTAATAGTTGCATAAGGGTTTTCTGTTGTAATACCAATTAGTTTTACTTTACCACTTTCAATAAACGGTAGTAAAACATCTTGAATATCAATATTCATTCTTTGAATTTCATCAACTATTAATAAAATGTCATGATAATTAGTAGTTATTAAAATGTCTTTTAGTTTTTGTTTTGTGTCTACTGAGGCATTAAAATGATAAAAATCCAGTTTAGAAAGATTAGCAGTTATTAAAGCAATTGTCGTCTTCCCGACACCAGGATTACCATGTAAAATAATATTAAAAAGATGATTTTTTTCAATCATTTTTGTAATAATACCTTCAGTTGAAACTAAGTGGTCTTGACCAATTACTTCACTAAATGTAGTTGGCCTTAACTTATGCGCTAATGGTTTCATTAAATCATGTAATAATTAAATTGTATTAAGTTAGATATATACAACTTAATTATTTACT
>CAZYSQ010000015.1:0-30041 GCA_964649865.1 uncultured Acholeplasmataceae bacterium | reverse complement strand
ATTCAGAATGATTCTACATATTTCTATCGCAGGGATCCAATTCATATGAATCCGTTAAATAGGTCTACTGGTGTATACAGACGTGACCCGGATTATAATATTTATGAAGAAGTGGGGGTACTTTAATGGCTTATCCTTTCAAGAATAACCTTAATATTTCATATCAGGAAGCAATGGCTAATGACGCTCGTAGTAAGGCTATGGGCGATTATGACGCTATTAATGTAGATTCTGAAGAACTTATTGACTATACTCCAAGTTTTCAGGAGCAATATAACGCCGATATGGCCAAGGTAGCAAGCAATAATGAACGTATCAAGGAACTTGAAGCTATCATCGCTCAGAAGAAACAGGATGAAATCAATTTCTCTAAATATCGTAATAACCCTCTTTATAAGGCTGCAAAGTTTGACTATGTAGTAACCGGCAATCGTTCAGGTCTTGACCAATTCTTAGCTGATGAACGTGCCCGCGAACAGATGTTGAAGAACGAAGAAATCGCTTATGCTCAGATGAAGAACGCCAATGAAATCGCAGAGATGAATAATGAACGTGCTGCATCACATGTCGATAACCAGGCTGAGGATAAGCTTGAAATGGCTTTACTCAATGCGGATCAGGCTAAGAGGAATTTAGTTAATGACCCAGGTAATACTAGTCTTCAGGAAATGGCCGAAAGAACTGAACTTACATATAACCAAATCGCTAAACGTATGGGTCGTAAATCTTATAAGGAACTCCAGGAAGAGAAGAATAACGAATCTAATGTGACAGGTAATGTTTCAGCAGTTCCGGCTAAATCTAAGGCTGATACGTCTAAGGACTATATGGCTGAAATCAAGCAGGCTACCGATAAGGGCGACTATAATACTTTGAAGACTTTAGCTGCAGAACTGAATGATGACGCTCATAAGAACGAAACTCAATATAACGACGCAAGAACAGCAGTCAATAAGGCTATCGTAGATATTGATAAGAAGAATGCTGCTAAGAAGAAGGCTGCAGAAGATAAGAAGAATGACGAAGCTGAACTTAACGGTATTCTTAACGGAACTCATAACTACAGCGATAAGGATAACGTCTTAGCTCGTGCAGCTCAGCTCGCTAAGAAACTCGGTAAACAGACTACTTATGGATATGACCGTAAGACCGGTAAGATTAAAGAATATCTTAAATGAGGGTATAACATGGCAAAGAAATCATATGTAGAAACTATTCTCGACGAACTTACCCAATCGGGTGATGTTGAAGCTATCGAACTTGGTAATATCTTGGCCAAGACAGATATTTCCGATAAGGAAATGCGCCAATACATTAATTCCGGTAAGGGATATTATAGTAGGAAATGGCCGAATGACTTGCTCGCCAAGATGCCGACGTTCCGTAAATCTTTATATTCTGAACCGGCTATGAACACAGTCAAGGATTTCGATAAGGCTTTCAATGATCCGAACTGGGACGTCGAATATATAAAGGGAAATATTCCGGAAGATCAGCTTGATTTCATCGCTGAAGAGAACGGTGTTTCCAAAGAACGTCTTAAAGAACTCATGAATAAAGAAGTAACTCTTCGTGACCGTGCAAGAGATATGGAAGTAGGTTTATCTCCGGAAGGTGTTCAGAATTTCGTAACTCGTGCAATGTTTCCAAGACCTACAGAACGTTATCTTAAAGGTGATGAAATCCAAGGTAAAGATATAGCTTTGGATGCAGCTGAGAATGTGCTTTATATGGTCCCATATGGACTTGCAGGAAACGCTTTGGCTAAAGGTAGTCGAGGCGCTGCTATGGCTTATGGCGCAGCTGGTAATGCTATTAACCCGCTCATAACTGAAACTACTGACGCTATAGTCTATAATGACGATAATGAGAATGCACGTAGTATATTCCAACCGGCTGATGTAGCTAAGGGAACTTTAATCAATATGGCAATGCCATATACTATTCTTCGTGGTGCAGGAACAGCTGGTAGACGATACGGATTTCCAGATGTAGGTAAACGTATTGAAGAACTCGGAACCGGAACTACAGCTCGCGATCTTAAGAACCAGTGGGTCAAGGACGTAAAGATGGTTAACGAACAGCGAACTAATCCGAACTCTGTACCGCTTAAGCAGAAACTCGATAGTAAATCCATTATCGAATCTAAGGACTATAAGGCAAGCTTAACTCCAGTTCATCAAGCTACTTTGAGTGGGGAAGAATCTCTTAACGGTATCATCTATCAACCGGGTAAATCTTTCGACGAGAAACTTGCAAACTATAATAAGAACCTTGAGAATCCGATTAAGAAGGGAACTCCGGAATATGAACAGCTCGCTTCTGAATACGAAATGTGGAAACCGTCTGAACAGATTATCCAGGCTGAGAATCTTAAGCTTAAGAGAGATATTATACCGGAAGAAATGTCTAAGAATTATGTAACCAATAAGACTGGTGATATGCTGTATTCTGACCAACCGGATAAGCTTACTCTGGTAGGACGTCTATTCCGTAAATCGCCAAAGACCTTGAAGGAAGAACAGGAAGCTAAAGAATATGAAGAGCAACTGAACTATTTATATGATAAGTATAAATTACCAGATTACAGAGAAGGAAAATAAAATATGATTACTAAACACAGACGTTTAAATAAGAAATGTCGTTGGGAGATTTAATATGGCTCGTAACCTAGATAATTGGAATCGTTATCTTGATAATAACGGTAAAGTATTACATGGATGTATTGAAGTAATGGTCAAGGACGGAAATACTCCGGCTGATATTTATGACCGTGACGGTACAGCTTTGGCCAACCCGCAGCTTACCGATAACTTTGGTAGAAGTGATCAGCAGATATTTATCAATGCTGATGTAGTAGCTTATTTCTATAAGTATATCGGTAATGGAACTTTAGTGGAAGAACAGGAACTTGGAATCGATACGTCTGACCAGACCAAATGGAATCTTCAATATACTATTGAGAATATCTTTGGAATGTCTTTCAACCTTACGTCGATCGCGCCGATGAACGTTCCGAACATGACAGCTTTACGTGCTTTGAATCCGAATGATGTTCCAGAAGTAGGCGGCAAGAAGGTCATCACTTTACTTGGCTATAATACGCTCGGTGATAAGGAACCGATTAATTACGTATGGAATCCGAACTCTTATGTGAACGATAACGGTGGTAACGTTATCCAGGCCAACAGTGCTTTGACTGGCCGCTGGATTATGGTCAAACCGACTGAACATGTAGATTCCAAACACTTTGGTGTATTCCCGCAGATGTCTGGAACCAACTACGACTATCAGACCTTAAAGATTAATAACCTCTTCGATTACTGTAACGCAGAGGGTTTAAGACCTTTCTTTAACGGAACTGACAGCGCCAAATATTTCGCTTATACCAACCTCAGTGCTATCCTTAAGGAACCAATAGATGTATCTTATGGAACTACTTTCGTTGATGACGGAACTAACGCTTTAAGTATTCCGTCTTTCAACGGTGATCCAATCTTTAAGAATCATAACACTACTCTTTATACGAGAACTATTAAGACCAAATGGAATCCAAAGGTCAACTCTCAATATGACGAGGTCATTATCGATAATAACCCGGGTGATATGAGAGCATGGACCAATAAGATGGTCGTTATTGACGAATTCCACACAGGTCTTTCTTTCAATAACTGTGATATGGTAGTTAATGATAAGATTTCCGGATCTGTAACTATCGAGAATATGGAACTTAAGCAGGAATGGTTTACCACTACTTATGACTGGACGGACCTTACGTCAATCAATAACCGTATCAATCTCGATAACTTTGATGACCCTAACGTATATATCACTTTGAAGAATAAGCAGCATGAAGCTGACTACGGTGACCTCAATGAACAGACTATTTCTAATGTGACCTTACTTAGTGGCGCAATCGCAGAGAATGGTTATTTCAATAACGTAACTCTCAGTGGTAATACGGAATTACATAATATTTCCGGTAATATCGTTATTTCCGGTAGTCCGGCCAATATGAACTTTATCGATACATGGTTAACGATCGCCAATACGGCTAACGTAGTTATTTCTGACTTTAGTCTTCGTCGTGGTAATATTACTATGAATACAGCTTACTATATTCAGATTATTTCTAACCTTTATCTCGATAACGTCGACGTTAACGCAATATTCTATACGCCAGGTATCAATACGATCTATATTAACTCTACTATTAATGTAGAACAGAGAAACCTTAGATACGCTGAATATACGTCATGTATCTTCAATACGTCTATTAATCTCTATCCAGGTGAAGATACCGTAACTTATATGGGTAACCAATATACTGGCTACTGGCATGGCGGTATTTACTCCAAGAACGTCTTTAGAAACGGGTCTTATATCAACCTTTCGCCGTTCAGTGCAGGAACTGACTATAGTAAAGATCTGGTAGGTGTTGACCTTAAGGCTTTGGCCAATGTTTCTGACCATAACTTTATAGTAGATACTCTTTGGCAGAACAGGGCTACTGACGGACATAGTACGGTAATGATGGAATATGAAGGAAATAGTGGCGGATGCCCCCTTAAATCTAAGAAAGTTCAATATCATAGTCATGACTCTAGCTTTATCTATATGCCGTTAAAACCATCTGACAGCAACTCATATCTTACTTTACCGGAAGGCTATGCACCCAGCGGTATTACTTTCGTATGTGACTGGCGATCTGGTGGTAAACTTGAAGTAGCAACCAGCATCTACTGGATTATCAGTTTGGCTAACCTCAGCATCAACGTTCAGGACTTATTCACTTTACCGAATCTCGGAAATAATAATATCTTAGTAGAAGACGCTTTGGCCCAAGGTTTCGTAAGAACCGAAGGACGTGGTCTTTATACCAATACGTTCCATCTTTCAACTCCGTTGATTAATGCTGTAAGAAGCGGCAATAACGTTATTCTTTCTACAGTGACCCCAATCAGGTCTGAATGGGTGGGTGATCGTTATTATGGTAATGAAGATATTGACGCACATAGATCTTCTTTATTCTACGTATGGTATGATTATAAGGATGACCCAACCAGATGGGTAGCAGATCTTGACTTGACTCTGACCTCGGCAATGTTCGCTAACCGTGCTAATTATTAAGAGAATAAAGAGGAATTATGGAAGATAATAAGATTATCAACGAATGTAACGAATTCTTACAGAAGAGCAATAACCGTTATTCTGATGAAATGAATAAGGCCATGAATAACCTCCGTCGTTATTCTGGCAAATTCTGGGATGACGAATATACCAGAACTTATCGTAAGGGTAAGAATCGTCTTGCTTTATCATTAAATAACTGGAATGTCATAGTTAACGCTATCGCATCTCCGATTTCCAGCTCGCCGTATCATATTGAACTTTCCAATAAGAACGCTTATGAAGATCTTCAAGAACGTATCGACTTGGTAGAACATGAGAACGATAATAAGAGCGCCGTAGTAGACGCTTTCCGTAAGGCCGTATTAACCGGCTACGGGTTTATCGTTATTTCTACAGAAGCTGACAGAAACGGTGATGTAAAGATAGTGCTGGAATCTGTTAAACATATCAACTCCGTGGCTTTAGACCCGGCTATTAACACAGTCGACGGTAGCGATGCTGAAGAAGGTGCAATCGTTAACTATATCTCTACTCGTAAGGCCCGCAGACTTTACGGTGAAGACGTTATTCCGTTCGACTTTCCGAATACTCAACCTCTGGTTAACCTCAACGGTCTTTCACAGTGGACAGTTCCGGCCGACTCCGTAGCTATCGTATCTTATTATGTCAAGAATGAAGACGGAACAGTTAATTTCTATAAGATATGTGGTAATAAGGTAGTTCAGAACGTAGTATTACCAATTTCGATTATTCCGATTATTCGTTTCGCTGGTAATGAAATCTATTCTAATGACTCTATTAACTATTCCGGTATTATCGACCAGACTTTAGCTTTGGAACTTGGTGCAAATATAGCTTACTCTACTCTCATCGAAAGATGTGGTCGTAGTGTCAAACCGAACGTCATGGCCCATGTGGACGCAATCGACGGTCTTGAGAAGAACCTCGCAGCTTTAAATGATGACGACTCCATGGCTTATCTGTGGAAGGGCGAGCATCAACCGGTAATATTGACTGAATCTTTCCAGACTGGTGACCTCCAGGCTACTATTTCCACATGTCGTATGCTTATGGAAGACGTAACTGGTATTCCTCTAACTGGTATTTCAAATACCCAACCGGAGAAGACAGCTACTGAAATATTACGTCAACAGATGTCTAAGGAATCCAATACGGCTAACTACTATAATAACGCTTATGTAGCATGTTATACTCTAGGTCGTATTATTACACAGATGCTTTCTAATGGTGAATATATCGATTTCCATCTCGAGAATGGACCGGCCGTTATTACCAGACAGCTTAAGGCCCGCCAAGAACTTACAGCTTTGGCTACTCTGACTCCGGATAATATGAAACCGTTAATCGCCAAGTATTTCGCTGATACTCTTCAGGATGACGTAGGTGACGAACTTTCTAAGAATATCGTGGCCAACTTGCCGCAAGATATTAAATTCTTCAGCGATAAGGATGATATTGATCCGGAAGCAATCCATGAGCTCAATCAAATGAGGGCTATGATGGACCAGATGATGGCCGACCTCGAACAGACTAAGGCAGAGAATGCTCAGCTCGCTCAGCAGCTTAAGAATGCTGAAACTAACCTCCTCGAGAACGAAGCAGCTCGTAAACTCGATATGTATAAGTTCCAGGTTTCTGAAGCTAATAAGATGCAGGTAGAAGCTGCTAAGCTCGAACTCCAGGGTGTTAAACTACAGAACGAAGCAGAAGATAATATGGTCGAGAACGATATTAATCAACAGAAGGTCAATATCGAAGAAGGTAAGGCCACTATCGAAGCTTTGAAGGCTTATGAAGAATCAGAAGATAAGCTGAATGACGCGATCGCTGAAATGCAGCAACCTCAGGTAATAGTGGAGAATCCAAATGAAATTTACCGTTAATAGTGGAAATAAGAGCTTTAGCGATAATGCTTTAAAGAACGGAAATCGTCTAGCAACGTATCGTCAGACCCAACAGGAACATGATAACTTGCTGGATATTTCCACTTTACCGGATTATCCTTTCTACGAACTTATGAAATATGGCCCCGAGAAAGAAGAATTTAAGAATTATCTCGTGGTGCAGGCTATTCAACGTGAGAAGGATGACCCTAAATACTGGAATGATAAAGAACCTCGTAAACCGATTTCTCAATCTTCTTCTTGGGTAGGTGATATTGATTTCAATCCAGAAACCAACCTTATAACCGTAGCTTTGGGTGATAAGGGAACTACCAGGACTATTTATGGAAACGGTGATGACGCCGCAGACTGGGTTAATGCTAAATCCATAGGTCAGAAGGCAAATAAAGATTTACTTGGTCACAGAATCAAGAAAGTTAAGATCTAATTATTTCTATATCGATGGCAACGGGTGCCGATAAACCCGGATAAGGATAGTAACCGATGATAACTACAGCGCAAGCTATTGAAATGGCGAGCAAGAAATATGAAGCTACGCCGATTGATAAGGTCGAAACCGTAAATGAAGATACTGAAATCATCAATCAGGAAGGTCATGATAAAGTGGAAACCCCGAAGGAAGACTCAACGCCGGTCAACTCGGAAGAAAGTAATGGCGGACAGACTGATCGAGAAATCGAAACTAAGGCTGACGGAAGTGATGAGCTGAAGGCTAAGGTGGACGAAAGTAAAGATAAGGCTGATGATAAGAACGATAATAAGCAGAAACACACAGATAAAGAGAAACGTGACTATGCTTATATCAGGGAGAAGAATCGTCGCAAGAAGGCTGAAGCTGAACTTGCCGAGCTCAAAGAGAAGTTTAAATACTACGACGGGCTGAAACCAGAGCATTTCAAGAAAGAAGACGGTAGTCTGGATCCTGAGAAGTATATAAACTGGAAAGTAAACCATGAACGAACAGCTGACGAAATCAACCGTCGTCAATCTGAAATCGATGAAATCAATAACCGTATGCTCGACGAAGAGAACGAACGTAGGGTAAATTTATGTTTCAACGGTCAAGAAGCGGATGATTATAATAAGCTACTCGAATCCAATGGACCGGCTTTCATGTCTAGTTTGAATGCTCGTGCTAAGGCGGGTGACCCGAGAAGCGGTATTCTTATGGACTACTTGAATGAAGAAGAACGTTATCCGATTATTCTTAAACGTCTTATGACGGATATGGATGGTTTGAGAAACCTCTTCAGTGCAAAGAATCCTTATATGTTTACTCGCAAGCTCGAAGAATTCGCGGCCGAAACGCTCAGAATGCATGACGAACCTAAAGAACCTCCTAAAGTTAGCGCATCATTACCGATTACCGGTAGGCAAACCTCCAGCAATCCGGCCAAGGCTGAACCCCAGGTCAGGGATCGAAATTACTGGAATAACTATTTAAGAAATCATCCAAGGGGCTAAACATTTCAAATATAAGGAATTATTATTATGGCTAATGAATTTAAGACTAACCTCAAGACCGACCTCGTCGCTCTCCGTTTCGCTGAAGGCGCAAAGTATCTTACAGCAGGGTCCAAGAAATACTTTAAGGACCAGCTTAAGGGCAAGCGCAACGGAACTACTTATCGTTTCGTCATCCGTGACGCAGGTGAATATCAGACTGGTATCTCCCTCGATCATGCATCTGACCTCGTTGAACGTTTCGTAGATAAATCTATGCATTACGGTAACGTCGTTATCGATACCAATATCGTCCAGAAGATTACTGACGTTGACTGGGACCGTGAAGTGGCTATTCCTAACGGTAAGAAGCTCGTCAACGGTACTGTAGCTGACGCAATCAAGGCTGACCTCGGTCTTCAGAATACAGCTTTCGTCGGTGCTGGCTGGATGCCGCTCACTAAGGCTACCGGTTTCCTCCGTAGCATCTCTAGTGAAGCTCGTTATGGTTTCGTTGACCCGATGATCGACTCCATCCTCGCTGCTGCAGGTAAATCTTGGGAAACTGTTAACGCTGAACCAATCGATTCCGAAGGCTTGCTCGGTAAGTGGAACGGAACTCAGTTCTACGATACTCAGTTCCTCCCGTCCGTTGAAATTTCTGAAGATCTCGCTGCTGAACTCGGGTCTGCTACTGTATCATCTTATGCAACTGGCGATAACTACGATACTTTGACTCTTTCCGGTGTAAATGAAACTATCCCGGCCGGTACCCCAATCTTCGTTGACGGTATCTACGCATGTGACCTCGTCGGTGATAAGACCTCTGCTAAGAAGGCTTTCATCGCTATCGAAGACGCAGCATCTGGTGTCGTTAAGGTAGCTAAGAATTTCGATAATATCTCTCGTGGTACTCGCGGTCTTTGCAAGGCTGACGCAACTGACGTCGCTCTCACAGATTTCACTAACGCCAAGGTTAAGGGTCCGGAAGCCGGTGACTACTTCCTCGGTATCGTTCGTCTTGACGGTGCTATGGAATTCGATGTTCTCGATGAACTCGATACGTCTAACGCCGATACCAAGTATGGTAAGAACGAAGGTATTACGGTCGTTGAACAGCGCGCAATCGACGTTATGGCCGGCAGCAATAAGACTCGCTGGACTGTCGCATCGGTCTCTGGCATCGTTGAACCTCGTGCGGTTTCTCTCGTCCTCATCAAGGACCAGAACCCGAACTTGGTCGTATGCTAATCTAGCTTATTGAAATAACATTATAAGAAATACCCCAAGGCTTATGGCCAAGGGGTTTCTTATTTATAGTAGAAAGTTAAATCTTTACTTTCTGGTCAAAGAAGATTTCATATAGTCTGAAATTATTCTCTATCCAGAAACTGTTAATATATTTATATTGATATTCCAGGACCTCGTTATATTTATCCTTATCCTTAAGGTTTCCGATTATCTTTCCGATATTACTACCGGTTTCATTAAGCTTAACTAAATCGTGTTCGTCGCTATAAGGAGAATCTTGGAAATACGTTCCGATAAAGACCTTACCCGCTGCGCAAGTTTCAATCATCTTCAGATTACTCTTGGAACGGTTAAATACATTATTCTTTAACGGCGATATTACGAAATCTGAATTATCTTCAAGAAACGTTAACGGATATTGAATCATGTTGACCCATGGCTTTATATTACACTTATCTATAAAGAAGGGTTTCTGACCCATAACATTAATATCCGTGTTATGGTTAATATATTCGACCAAATCTACAGGGAAATCGCCATATGACTTATTTACCGGGTCATAGTGCGTATTAGAACCGGCGAGCAATACTTTAGGTCTTTCAATATCCTTATCTATAAATTTACGCGGCCAATGGTATGCATGACGCGATAACATATTCGGAATTACCCATACCCGGGTGTCTTCAAATCCGTATTCGTTAACCAATATGTCTTTCAGTGTCTTGGTGGAAACAGAAATACGGTCAATTACGTACTTATACTTTCTAAGTGCTTTACCGTTCGATTCATAGTCTATGTTATTTCTACAGAGATTATACGACGGCATCGAACCGTCTTTGCCGGTAAACAGCAAATCGTCGAAATCTACATAAATCTTAAGCTTATTATTCTGATTCTTTACTTTGGCCAATACCGTAAGAAGATTCTCGGAACAGCATCTCTGTATATATAGGATGTCTACGTCATTGACCATGATTATCTCGCCCGGTGAAATAATACATTTGATTTCCTTACTCATCGCATTAAGGACTGTGGCGGGCTGGATCATACGGTAATAACCACAGGCGCTGTTATCTCCAGGAACTACTATTACTTTCTTCATCATTAACCTCTATCAATATTAATATTTGAAACTTTATGTGTGGTGATTTCGTCAAGATATTCCTTATAGGTATCGTCGATATATTCTTGAAGTTTCTCTTTACGGATTTCTTCTTTACTCTTATTCTTATAGTAGTGAAGAGCGGCCGTGTAACCGATACGATAACCGTAACTGAATATTGACGAACCCTTATTGAAATTAAACTTGGTAAGGCCGCAAAGTAAATCATAATACTGGTAGTCTCGTATTTCTTCTTTCTCGGCCGCCGGTTTCGTCTTGAATTTATTATTCTCCAGGACTATTTCCATGAGTGTCAAGATATACCAACCGTATCTTTCGTTCTCGAATTCTGACAGTCTTTCATTATTCTGTAGTTTCTTGACCAACATGTTAAGGTCGTCAAGGTCGAGATCGTAATATCGTGTGAACTGTGGCGATGTATAGCTGATTCTTAACTTACGTCGTCTGTTTGGATTCTTAAATAGTTTCATCTTCATGTTTATTTCCTCTTATTAAGCTATATATTATATATAGCAATCTATTTATTAAATTTAGAATTAATCTGGAAATATGTGGGCGAAACGCCAAATTATTACGGAATTTCGTGTAAATAACTTAACCACAGCTATGCTTTGGAGGAAAGAATTATGGTTAACGCTGATGAAGAGAATAAATGGGCTTATCTACTAGCCCCAACCTTTCAATGTCTCAATACGTCCGGTAAACCCTTAACGGAAGGCTGGATCGAAGTTTATATTCATGGAACTCGCAATAAATACTACTGTGCTAGCGATTTCTCTGGTACTTTGCATCCGTTCAAGATCCCGCTCAACAGTTTAGGCGCCAATGTCATCTTGGCATCGCCGCTACATAGCTATGACGTATATGTCTATAATAAGTTCGGATCTCTTTCTATGTCCAGATATAATATCGTTCCGGCTACTAATGCTGGCGAAGCGATCGCGGATATAGTCAATATTACGTCTGAAGACCAGTCTGTAGATATTAACGTTTCTGGTGGAACTAATTTCGACCTCTCTATCAAGAACACAGTCGACCGTGTAGCGCAGAACGAAGACGATATTTCTAATATTAAGTACGATATTGAAGCTATTAATACGGCTTTGGACGGTAAGAAGAATGTTCAGCAACCATATTCAGCTAGCGGATCCGTAACTAAGACTATTACTAAGATTACACAGGACGCCGACGGTAATATTACTGTCACATATTCTGATATTGACTTGCCGCCGGAAGTTCCCAACGTGGAAATTACTTCCGAAGATAACTCAGTTCAAGTAACCGAAACTACGGATGTTCAGACTAATATCAAGACGTTTGACCTTTCTGTCAATATAGATGACCCTCTTGAATACGGTCAGTTCAGGGCAACCAATGTCAATACTCAAGCTCAGCTGACTAAGATTAAAGGTAACATAAATCTTAATAACTATGCTATTTCATTAAAGAAAGGTAATTCGTATCACTTTACCGTTCGTGGAAGCTATGTCGCTACTGATACGGCAAATACTTACTCTACTATTACATATATCGAATATAGTGCTTTCAATGGTATTCAAATCAATGTAGATAATACTATTACTGATCTACAGAACTTTGAAATTTCATATGACGTATATAATATCAGTCGAGATATGAATTATAACGTAGCTTTTGCGGCCATGACAGGTGGTAAAGTTTCAGAACTATGGGTAGAAGTTCATAATTTGAACGGTGTCTCTGTCAACGGTGGCGGCGGCGGAACCGAATATACGGCTGGCGATGCAATCGATATTACTGACGATACTATCAGTGTCAAGGTAAATCCGGCATCCGGTATCGATATAGTTAACGATGAGCTCGTAGTTAAAGTAGGTCAAGGTCTTGCTGTAGATCCGGTGAGCGGACTTATCATTATTAACTCTGAAGTAGGTGATGTAGTCGATACAGTCGAGAAGCTCAAGAAAGACCTCGATACTCAGATTACCACGAATTTCGTTATGCCGAACATTTCTCAGGTATACGACTTTGCTGATCCGTCTGTATCTACTCTGGCTAACGGTGCATGTATGCTGTGTCAGGCTTTCACTATTCCGATTAACCATGAAATCAGAACTTTAAGTGAAGACGCCAACGAACCGACTCTGTTCGGTATCTATTCTCAGCAAGGATTCGGTCATAAGATTATGCTCGCTTTATACGAATATACTTATGCTAAATCCGGTGAAGAACATGGTAGTTCGACTTACGTAGGCGATACCGGCCCGGTTAACGTGGTCTTTGGTGTTAATGAATATCCGTTAAAGAATCGCAATCCGTCTATTACAGAACTCCGTAGTGACCGTGTATATTACGCTACACTTTACTTGCCGAACACGGCAAGGGTTAGCGGTCTTATGCTCGCGGGTGCTCCGAACTACGGTAATAAGTCCGTTCCGGCTGAACCTCGCCTTTCTTGCGCCGTAGAGAATATTACATGGAATAACCAGGAACTCGATATGAATGATCCGACTACTACGTTGAATCATTATCAGACTTATACTATCGAAGGTGTAACTTATTATAACTACTATATCGGACCATGGAATAGCGGCTATAATGAAAGATGGTCAGCTCCGAGATTCTATATGCAGATTCGTAACGGTGAATATAACGAACAGATTATTCCGACAGTTCCGTTCGTAGATTTGGGCAACGTATTACCGACTAGTGTCAAGCAGGTATCTGAACTTATAGGATTTACTCCGAGCGGATCTAATAGCTCGTTCCGTGACGTAACCCCGCTCATGAATGTAACTATTACGTCGTTCGAATGGGTCGACGATATGTCAACCGTAGCTGGATGGGCTGCATCTAACTGTGTATATGACAGTGGTTTCGCTACTAACCTTTCCGGTAACTCCAATACGGTAACCGATCTTGGAACCGTAGGAACAGTCGACGGCCATACGATGTATGCTCACAGGATTACTTTCGGCAACCCAATTACATTAACGGCTAATACTACATATCGATTCCTCTGTGAATGCTTTGATAGTTCAAGTTCGTATATCTTTGAATGGGCTACTCCAACTGATGTAGTTCATGTAGGAAATAACGGCTGGTATGTGGACACACAGAATTTGACTCGATATGATAATATCTTCGGTAAATATACCAAGCTTACCGACAGCAATAATAACTCTTACGTTATTTAAGGAGAATGAAATTTATGGCTAAACTCAATAAAGTATGTGTTAATATTGACCAGACCGATCCGGCTAATGGTGGATTTACGAATACCGAGAAGGCGCAAGCTCGCGCCAATATCGGTGCCGGAACCGCTAATTCTAATATTTCTCGTATTGAAATTAATGGAACTACTCATGACGTCGAACAGTTAAATATATATCAGAAATCAATAAGCAACGCCGAAATTAAGGACAGCTCGACTTCTTTGGGTTCAACCGTACCAACGCCATCGTTAAATACTGATGAAGGTAAAGTGCCGGTAGCTTACTACCGTGACGGCCGTGGCTATTTCATACTTGAGAAGTATAAGGACGAACGATTACCGGATTCTACCGGCTCGAATGTAGGACAGGCTTTAATAGTCGACTCTCATGGAATTCCAATATGGTCTTCTATCAATACAGTACCAGATGGCGGAACCGCCGGTCAGGTATTGACTAAGGATGGCAGCAACGGATATGGCTGGCAGAACGCTATTCAACCGCTCGCTGGCTATAACCTAACTCAGAGAACTAATAATTCACTTAACTATAGACCGTATTTCGACGTTAACTATGCCGTTAAGTTCAACTATAATGTTTATCCGTCTATGTATTCCGATACTACAGCTCATGAAACTGAATTTAATCTTGCAAATGGTCAACTTAAATGTAAGATTTCATATGCAAGCAAGACTCAGAATTCTGACTATAACTCTATCAGGTTTCAGATCAAGGTAAAAACTGGTCGTGATTTGAATATCTTCGGAACTTATCATAATCATATGGCTACTCAGGTGCCGGACAGTGTTAATATATTTAACGCTACTCATGATACTGATACATATATCGGTCTTTATTCTACTGTATTGAATGATGAAATAGGTTTCGCCCGCTTTGCAGATAACGTGAGCTTCGCAGAATCTATAGAACTCCATCTTTCTTGGGTTAATACTAAGAATTTCAGAATGGATGACCGTGTTACGATTACCAGATTTCATGACTATACTAAGAATATATCTGATAATTTGGTGTTATATGAGAACTATTCAACCTTAAAGTCTACATCTGTTTAATCATGGAACAGGAAACTACTCAATTCGTATCGATGATCGGCTCGGTAGATCCACACAGTCTACCGCTGGTCGTCGTTATCATAGCTATAGCTTATCTTTACTTTAAATTCCATAAGGTAGAAACTGACCGTTTCGAAACGAAACAGCAACGCGACAGTGACAGTCAGAATCTTCATGATGATGTGCTCAAACTTAAGTTCGATGTTTCAAATCTAAACGGTATAGTCGATTTACATAAGAATAGACTGGAATCTATAGACCAGCAGCTGGCTATCGTAAATCAGGAACTGGTCAAGCTTAACGTGCAGGTAGAACACTTGGTCTCGGCTTTGGAACAGCAGAACCAGATTATGATGAAATCTTTAAATAAGGATAAATAATGCTCGGAACTTTGATATTCGTGCTCGTGGTGTTAATCCTCGGGTGTATTTACTTTAACTCTAATGACTGGTCAGGACGTAGATAATGGAATCGTGTGATGAATGCAGCGAAGAATGTAAATATTCGAAAGAATGCTTAGGTGAAGGTGTGCCGTTTCAGAGAATACGCAGAATTACGGGCTATCTGACGGGCGATATTAACACATGGAATAACGGAAAGAAGGCCGAGCTGGCCGACAGGGAGAAACATGGAACTAATCAAGAAGAATAACGAACTGTATATAGGTAACGTTAAGATATGTGACTGTATGGATCCGGGAATCCTTAAGGCGGGCAGCTATCGTCTTGAAATCAACTGGTCGCCGAAATTCAAGAAGGAACTACCTTTAATCTATAATAAAGAATTTCCGGCTAATCGCGGATTTCGAATTCATCAAGGTAACTGGATGAAGGATTCCAACGGCTGTATACTGGTAGGCCGAAAGGTATCTGACGGTGTGCTCGCCGACAGTTTGAAGACCTTGGAATATCTGATTATTCTATTGAAACTCAATAAGGTGGAAACCCTCGTAATCATGTAATAATCGTGTTATAAGGACTTATTTGATATGACCTTATAACTATACTCTTAAATCAAATAACTAACCCAGAACGCGAATATGGACGATTATGGACGATATAAAGATACTTAACTGGTCTCATGTATGTAACTATGAAATCGTTAATGGTCTATACGTGCTGAAGAATGCCGTATGGATGGATTTCGAACATAACGGTAGTAAATTCAGAATAAAGGTGGATAAAGGCGGGCTGACTGACGGACTGTCTGTTCCGAAGATATTCAGATGGTATTTACCGGACTGGGACGATAATAACGTGCTTTATAACGTGACCGGGATATGTCATGACGGTATGTATGGGTCTGAAGTAGTATGTAAGGAACTGGCCGACGAGATATTCTATAAAGGACTGGTCATGGCAGGAATATCCAGAAGTAAGGCTACTGTGGCCAAATACGCCGTGCAATATCTTGCTGGACTACACTATGGTCATAATAACGACGATTTCGGTATATCTGAATATGTCTCTTTGACGTGTCTATAGCTCTTTAATCGTGCAGAAAGGCTATTCTAAGGCATTATTTAACTCTACCCTATTAACTATACTGGTAGATGTAGAAATGGTCACAGAACTCAAATATGGACGAAATAGGATATGATATAGACGTATATGTCGTTATGAGTTTGAATGAAATCGCGAGGATGTTTGGTAAATGTCTGAAATAATGTCTAATTTGATTTAGAACGCAATTTAGTGACTTTATATATTGAGGAAAGGAATAGACTATATAAACTCATTGAAATGTGATCCAACCTCTGCGACTAGTTAGAAACCTTATGTATGTATAGGATCGCCGAAGGCTTTATAACTACATTTTAACTACGTTTAACTATGTACTATGTTTAACGTGTCTATAGCCATTTAATCGCGGGGGTTGAAAGTAATTTGATTTATGTAACTTGGAAAATAATATAGTTTACTCTCTCCCTTATTATATTAATTTCCTAGATACATAAATCAAAATACCGTCATAAAAATGATTTATGTAACTTGGAAAAAGATATAATAATGAAAGGAAAGGACTATATTAATTTCCTAGATACATAAATCAATTTATTACATAGTCTTTATATCTTGCGACTTTATGGTTAAATACTCAAATAAAAGTAATAAACCTATTTACACACCGTTAATAATTTACTATATTTAATATCGTTAAATGAATAACATAAGGGAATGAATGAATAAAGAAGAATTAATCAACGTTCTAAATCAAAGAAAGATCGACGTAGAAGCTTCAGAAGAGAGTTTTAAGAGTATGAAGCCAGGTGAAGATGGATGGTATTATATGGGATATATTGAAGACGAATATAACGATTTGGAACCGGTCGCCGAAAAATACGGCATGAAGAAAGAATTAGATGAAGTTTATGGTAGATACTGGCCGCTAGAACACATGACTTATGAAGACGTGCAAAAATATTTCTTCAACCGTTAAATTTTAGCGACTTTTGAAAACTAATTATTATATATAATATATAAGAAACCAAGAAGGTTGCAGCTCTGAGTTTCTAAGATATTTGAAAGTTTCATTTCATTCCTCAGATCTTCAGTACTGCAACTACCGAAGGTCTTTTTAATAAAGGAATGAAAATGAATAAAATACAGTACATAGCTTTAACACATACATCGAAAGACGAAGCCAAGGACCATAAGAGAAAGGCAAATTATTCTGACTATCTCTATTATGGTGAATTAACCTATGAAGAAATTCTAGATATTCATGATAATGGATGTATATTCGGAAGAATCGGAAATAAGACAGATTTTCTGGTCATCGATATTGATACTACCACAGTCGATATAATGAAGGCAAAGAATGTTCTTGAATCTGAAAAATATCATGTTGAATATTCTTGCAGCAATAATAATTTAAAATATCATATATTCGTTAAACTTGATAAGGAAATAACCGACGCTGAATACGCTGATGAATTAAAGAAAGAATTTGAAATCGTCAAGAGTATGGTCACCAGTAATTCTGACGTTTTTATTCTCGATAATAATGCAGCAAATTTCTATCAATGTTTCTTTGGACCGAGCGCCGATAATTCATATAGGTGGATCGAAAATGAAAATGACCGTCCATTAGTAATATGGACTAAGAAAGATGAAGAACCACAGTTTAAGGTTGAAAAACATTGGAATATACCATCGTTAAACGCAGCAGACTGGTGCAGAAAGAATAACCAGGGCTATATTCTTGAAATGAAACGTTATGATATTATTACACCAATGATGAGAAGGGGAAAACTAATTAAAATCGGTCACCGTTGGAACTGGTCTAAGCTTATTGGAACACAGTTGCTTATGAGAATGATGTATTTGATTAAGGTACTCGATGAAGAATGGACTAGAGAAGATTATTTAAATACGTTTGATATGCTCGTAAGACAGAATACGGCCGGTGAATTTCATAAAGACCCGGACTATAAGGCTTTAAGATTATGGATGGAATCTCAATGGAATATAGCTTTACTGCAGAGTTTCGAAGATAACCAGAAAATTTATGATTCTTATTTCAACTGTAGTAAGAAGCCATATGTTTCGAGAGAATTTAAGCGTGACGCCATGCATAAGATGGTGATAGACCATATGGTTTCTAACCCAGAATTTCAGAAAGACTATATAGAAGTAGTATATAGGTCTAAGGCTGAACTTTATGAAGACTTAGAAAATAACTTTATTTCTGAAAAGACGTTTAAGAATTTCTTAGTCGGAATGAATGCTAAGTTAAAAATAATTCATCGCGGTAATTATGACTCTTCTGATTTTGCTTGGATGGTTTCGTTGAATGAACATGCTATCGCTAAGAAGCTTTATGCTGAAGGAATTAGAGAAATCGATAATACTTGGCGATCTAGATTCTGCAGATTTAAGAAATCTACCAAGATGATTAAAGAATCTTTAAAGAATTTAATTAATCCACCAACAGTTTCTGAAAATTTCGAATTTTAAAGGAAGAAATTACTATATTTAATACGTTAACGAGAACCTCAAACGTTAACAGCTGTGAAAATGCTATTATACCGGTCTGGCTATGGATGTAGTGACCGGTCTATTTATTAGGTTAAGCATGTGTGGCAGAGAGGTGAATGCGCATGACTGTAGATCATGTCCTTATTTAGGTTAACGTCGGTGGTCCGAATCCATCCACATATGCAGGATATGGGTGTTGATAAAGGACTTATTGAAAGAATGTTTGAAAAATATTATAAGTAACTTAGCTAATTATTTATTCAGCATTCCATGGTATTATGGCGACTATAATTAAGCTTGACTATACTGCTGAACGCCCATATTTGATTTCTGGTCAATCCGTGGAAGTAACCATATATATAAACGCTCAATAAACATAACGAACCCAGGAATCACTTATGGACGATTTAATATACTGATTATTATTACAGATGGGGGGATGCATGTTACCAAGGATGGCGAGCTTGACTTGCAATCAGGCTGTGAAGGGTTCGATTCCCTTCGTCTCCACTATCTAAACTTTCTTTCATATTAATCTCCAATAACTAAGGCGGCGTCAAGAATATTGATGTCGTCTTTCTTATAAGACTAAAAATAGCGAGATTTGAAATTTAAATGTTATATATATAATATATAAAGAAATGGAGATTATATGACAGAATATCAAATCAATAAATATAACACTTTAGGTTTCTTCAAGACCGGAAACTTATTTATTTCTAGCTATATCGCAATCGATTCTGATAACAGAATCTTACCAGAAACCATGAATCGTCTTAAGAATCATTATGGCAATATTCAACCGTTGAATGCTATAAAGATGAATAACGCTCGTGAATGTTCAGAAATACAGAAGCTCGCCCATGCAATATTGAAGCTAATCTATAACCCGGATAAATCTAACGCCGGTAGCTTATTTCTTGATAAGGGAACTAACGAAGATGAAATTATGTCTATATTTAAAATGTGCTATAAGGGATGTAACATAAATCAGATGTTAAAGTGTTTCTTCACAGTGGCCAATAAGACCAATGCTGTAGGCGAGCAAGGAATTCTTTATATCATGAGAGATTTCGGACCAGACGGTAAGAGATTCTATAAGATCGGGGCTACCAATACTGATAAAGGTGTAGAAGGTCGTCTTAAAGAACTTAAGAGAGAGCAATATTTATCTGACGCAGCATGTGTTATTGACCAATATTTATTTGAAGACCGTAAGACAGCTGATATTATGGAAGGTATGCTGCATCTAGTATTTCATAAGAATAAGATTTCTTGCCCAAACCGTAAACAGAATGATAAAGGTATGTTGACTGATAAATTTGATGAAACATATATATTAACAGATGAAGATATTAAATCAATTCTTGGTCGAATCAAAATGACGCAGGATATGTTTAACTTAAGATAAGGAAATTAATATGGATAATATAGAAGAAATTAAGAAATTACTAGATGAAATTAAAGAAAGTATTGAAACTATCAATGATTATCTACGTGAAGAACGTGTTAATTCCAAGGAAATGCAAGATAAGATGTTCGATACTTGGTTAAACCAATACGATGAAGGAACTAAATCTTTACCGAACTGGTATAACGCATGTGCTTTGCCGCCAACTCAAGGATGCAACATATATAATGAAGATGGAACACTTAAGAAAGAATATTTACCAAGGGGTTAATCATGATGGATGAAGATAAGATTGAGCAATATACACGCGAATGGATTAGACTACTAATTAAATTAGATGTTTCATTAAAAGAAGCGCCGATTACACTATATGAATTTATCAAATTAAGAGAAGGAAATTAAATATGAAATACGAAATTAAATACGCAATCAAGAAATTTGAAGAAATCTTTACTGATCCGAATGCTAAACCAACTTGCATCCGTCAATATGTCGATGACGACGGTAAGGTAGTAGAGAAGGAAGATACTATTAAGGAACTATTTCATCAGGTCGTAAAGGTCGGTGATGAAACTTTCCAAGGTGTAGTAGCTTTCGGAACACATGGCTTTACTGAATCTTCTCTCGATAATATGACAGCTCGAGAATTTATTGAAGAATATCTGATTCCGAACACAGTAGCTATTAATAAGGCAATCGAACGTAAATTTAAAGAATAATAAATCGTCATAGTTAACATCCAAGAATGTCGGTCTGAAATATGACCGACTTTCTAAATTCTAATTAATCAATATGAATAGCTTAGAATTATCAATCAAGAATGGTGAAGAACTAATAGAATTATTTGAATATTAAGAGGAATAAATTATGAAAGAAACAGAACAGAAAATTAAATGTCAATGGATGACCCCAGAAGATATAGTAGATAAGATGATTAAGTTTACGCCGGAAGAATGGTTTAAAGGAAATATCTTGGAACCGACCGCCGGTAACGGAAATATCGTCAAGGCAATTCTTAATAAGAAAGTGCAGCTCGGGATGACGCCGCAAGAAGCAATCGAAACTACATATATGAATGAATTTGACCCGTCAATGTATGATGAATTAATCCACAGGGTAGAAATGTGGTGTGAATATGCTGGTGCTAAGGTTAATTATGAACATATTACTAACCTGGACGCAAGAGAACTTAAACTCGATGTTGACTATAAGGTTATTACCAATTTACCGTTCGGTAGCTGGGGTAACTCTAGTCTACCAAGACAGATTATCAGTAATCTTAATAAACCAGGTGTATATCTGACTAAATGGTCAACTGGCTGCAATCAGAAATACTGTAAATCGGTTATTAAATTTGAGAACGTGGTATTTCCGGGAATCGTTTATGACTGTCTATTATGGCAATATGATCCAAACGTAGTATTTGACCAACCACAGGTATGGCTTTACTGGCCGATTCCAAGATTTCCGAAACATAAACTAAAGAAGAAATATTTGATGGGAGAAGAATAATGTGCTGCGGATGGCGAAGAATAGACTTTCATGAAGAAGAACTGAAATTATACTATGTAAATCTTAGCTCATGTATGAATGCTAAACATATAAAGATATATGAATGGCCGGAATATGATAAGAACCGTGGGGGGTATATGTTATTTCTATATTTGGAACCGTATCAGTATGAAATCATCAGAAATATAGAAATCGATGGTATTAATGATTTAATTAAAGTGACATCATGGGCGCCCAAGGATTATATATTACATAAGATTTATGAAGTATTACCGGAGCTGTTTGAAGAATGATAAGCTGGATATTATCAATAGGATGTCTGATAGGAACTTTCTTAAACTGTAAGAAGATTAGAATATGCTTTATTATTTGGCTATTCTGTAATATAGGATGGTTAATACTCGATATTGACCAAGAGAATTACGGAAGAGCTTTACTGGATTTCGTTCAATTTCTGACAGCTATCTGGGGCTTTATAGAATGGGGTAAGAAATGATGATTAATCGATGAAAAGTAGATAATACTGAAGTAATGAAAGAACGTGGTGCAGGAAGTGGACGTTATAAGGATAATAATCTAAAGAATGCTGGTTATGACCTGGATATGGAAATATATGGTATTTGGCTGGAAGCTATAAATAAAGTAACCTTAAGGACGATGAATATACCAACAGAAATCGTGAATGACTTTATGGTTTCTAAAGGATTATGGGAAGAAGAATGTGCGATAACGAGAAGAAGAAATCCAAATTTAGAAGCAGTCAGAAATGGAAGAATTTCCGTAGAGATTTAAAGAAGAATCAGAAGACTGACCCGATAACCGGTAGTAAATTATCTACGACCGCCACATGTCATCATAAAGACTTAAATATTCAGAATTATGAAATGATTTCGGAAGAACGTCAGGTGATGTTGAATCCGATGTCACATGATGTACTTCATTATGTTTACGGTGACGAAAAGAAACGTCATGACTGGAAACGTCGTCTTGCTGCTTTAGAAAGACTATGTGAAGAAATGGATAAATATAACGGTGAATATACAGAATCTTAATTATTATTAGAGGTAACTAATATGACTACTAAAGAACTTAATAAGAAGAAGAAAGAAACAGTTAAAGAAGACAGTTTAAAGAGAGATCTTCAGGAAATGCAGCTGACCATGGCTATCATGAATAAGCAAATTGAAGAACTTTCTAAACGTCTTAATATAGATACTAAACCGTCTAACGGCTATACCAAGGAGGATATTGATGAAATCGCAAACTTCTACCATCCAAAGAAATAAGGAGAAATCGAATGATTAATATTGAAGGCGCATATATGTTCTGTAGAGATGAAATTTCATTAATAGAGAATTATTATGAAGCTAAAAATGATCAAACAGAAATATGGATATGTCATCATAGAGATGAAATACGACTATTACCATCTGGTATAGAAGTACGAAGAACTGTCGATGATTTGAAGGATGATAATCGATATTATAATTGCCCAGCTAATGAACTTATATTTTTACGAAGAAGTGAACATGCTAAATTACATGCTACGGGAAGAGTATATTCAGAAGCGACGAAGATTAAACTATCTAAAAATGCTTATAAGCAATGGAATAATCAACGTAATACAGAAATAGGTAAGAAAGTATTAAATAATTTGAAATGTAACCATAAAGGTCAACGATGGAAAATTATTAATGGAAGGAGGGTATATTATGAAGCTGTCTGAGTGGGTTTCTAATAATTTCAAACATGTAACATTAAAGAAGGAACTGACCAATAACGGTAGTATAATCAAGGTTAACCCGGTCAATATTGATTTGACAGTGGGTCTTATATCAACGTCGTCTAAAGAAGATTTCAAGAAGCTGGTATTTCATTATATACCGGCCGGTACCATTATTGACGATATTTCTGACGACTGGTATGAAGGTCATATTCTATTAGTAAGGAATATGCTGACCAAGATGTTATTAGAAGAACAGAATTCCAAGATAGCTACTAAATATCTTGATATTCTTGAAAGACGTGACCGTGATAGATGGTCTAAAGATGTAAAGAAACAGACAGAAGTTAAGGCTCAGTCTGGTAATGTAAATTTCGAATTTACTATAGTGGAATAATATGAAATTATCTGAAGTGTCGCAAGAAGATATAGCTAAAGGCAAATGTCTAAATAACTGGCAGAAGAGATTTATGCAGATGTTTGACGATGAACTGGTAATCGTCAGAACCGGTGTAGGCGCGGGCAAATCATATGGTTTGGCTGCTTGGCTGGTATTACAGTGCTGCAAGAAACCCGGAATTAGAGGTATCATCATCGCCCAATCATTCGACGCTTTGGAGAAAGTGCTGGTCATGGATATTCGTCAACGCTGCGAGAATATGGGTGTATACTATAAGTGGAATAAGAACTCTAAAGAGATTAATTTCGCCAACGGTAGTAAACTCATGTGCTATTCAGCTCAGAACCCGACTGGTCTATTAGGTCTTTCTGAAATAGCTATCTTGGCTATTGACGAAGCTGCTTATTGCCCAGAAGAAGTTTATAACTTTGCTGCTGACCGTATGAGAGGATCTAAATATCCGTCGATGATTCGTCTTATAAGCTCGCCACAGTCTATGGCCGCAAATAACTGGTTTACTAATCTGTGTAAGAAATATCCGGATAAGGTTATTACGGCTACCTCTCTCGATAATCCATTTAGTAGTGATAAGTATAAAGAGAACCTTAAGGAACGTTATGGTGAAGGAACTGACCTATATCGTCAACAGGTATTAGGTGAATTATTTGATACTGACGTAGCATCGCAGATTATCTTCAGGAAAGACTTTCCGACTGAGAAGAAATATGAAGATAAGCTTTGCTATATGGGTGTTGACTGTGCAGGCTTAGGTGCTGACTATGACTCTTTCGCCGTAGTAGATAAATACGGTGTTCGTGAAATCGTTAAGAGAAATGACGGTGATACGTTCGTCAAGGCTAACCTTATACAGACGTTAACTGATAAATATCAGGTTTCTAAATACTGTGTGGACGCGACGGGTGGCTACGGAAATGCTATTATTGACCTTATGAAAGAGAAGAATATACTAATGGAACCGATTAATTTCAGTCAGAAGGCTTTCGATAAGGAGAAGCATCCGAACGCCCGAACAGAGATGTATCTTGAACTGGTAAGGGCTATCAGGAACGGATTCTGGGTGCCGGACGAGGTAAGGATGGATATGCTGGCTATGCAGTCGTCAATCAATAACCGTGGTCAATTATTCCTATTACCGAAGGAACTTGCTAAGAAGACCTTAGGAAGATCCCCGGACGCCGCAGACTCGGTAGCTTTGGCCGTATACGCTATGAACCACTTTGCTACGGAGAATAGTCAGAAACCAGCTGATGCAACTAAGGCTGCAGAGATCGCAGACCGTTATTTAAAGTATTTCCAGATCTACGGGTAGTCTATTTATTATAGAAGTTAAATAAGAAGGAATTTCAGATATGTATAGTGTCAAGGAAATTATCAGAGAAGCAGCAATTCGTGTTAATCTTGGTCGTAGAAATCAGGGTTTGAATGACGGTCTTGAAGAAACCGGATTCAGATTACTTAAAGGTATTATAAATCGTTATAATAACGATGACCTTATGGCTTTCACACAGAATGCTATGACAGTCAAGAATAGTCAGGTTATCCATATTTACGATGAATATGACAGCATCCATGGTGAATTCAATATGTATTTCGATAATGCTGAAGAACTTAATCAATATGAACCGACTGAGGAAGACCGTGAAAACGATGTATGGGCAATCCTTAAGGATCATCCGAATGTTATTTATCGTGTTATGGGTGTCATGACTGAACATGGTGTAGTATATACATGGTATGGAACGCCGGTAACCAATGGTCAATATAACCAGCGATATTCAGAAATGAAGGCTTACGAATCAATGGAACATGTAAAGATTCGTAATATGGCTAAGATTAATACGATTTATTTGGTTAACCAGGGTGACCAGCAACTTGCTTATGAACTCAAGTTCGTTCCGAAACAGAAGATGGATGATTTCGTCAGAACGGCCCCGGTCTATACTTTCGTGCAGAAATCAGAAACCGAATGGATTATCTATCTGAAACCTTATACAGCATCGCTCAAATATGATGTCAAGATTAACTATAATGAAGGTATCGATGTTGATATTAACGACGACCTTTATATTCCAGACGCTTATACAGAACTGTTAATCGTTTCTTTGGCTTATAAGCTGGCTTTACAGTTTCCAAGACTTGATGCTAACCAGATGGACAGGCTGCAGCAAGATATGAGAACCATGATCGAGAATGTCAGAACTCCGAAGGCTGATGTCAAGGGTGTATTGAGAAATAACGGATATGGCTACGATAAGCTCACACAGGACCAGCTGATGTCTGGTATTTACTTATTCTAAGGAGATATACATGGCTAATTCATGTAAGTTAATTCAGAATATCGCTGGTAGTATTACCAAATCCAATATCGCCAAGGTCGGACTTGGAGAATCTATCAATATGTATAAGGAAACTCAGAATCAGAATGAACATAGCTGTAACATATTGATGAGAACTGTAATGGGTGAGAAACTATTTACCGACAGTGTTGAAGGTAGATGTCGTGGAATGTACAGGGTTTCTAGGGGCTATAATAACCGACCGACCCTTTACGGTGTATTTGGTAATACTCTTTATTTAATCGATGAAGATAAGGCAGTATATACTATCGCTACGCTCGAATCTCATAACTCTGAATGTCATATGACTGAAACCGGCGGCTACGGTAGTGCTCATCCACACTTAATTATAGTCGACGGAACTTTCGTATATTCTCTCAACGTGGGTCTTTCGATCGCCGACCAGATGGTAGATTTTAGAACTATTGACTTGCCGTTAAGGGTCAACGATGAATTCCAACATATCAAACCGACCCATGTAGCTTATCTTTACGGCTACTTAATCGTCAATGACAGTGAAACTGACGCTTTCTATACGTCTTATCAATATCCTTTCGAAACTCGTCGTGACGAAGACGGAAATCTACTCGATAACGAAGAGAATTATGACTTATTCCGTGTCCACACAGAACAGTTTAAGGACTACGGTTTCGTAACTTACTCAGAATGGTCTCCGGATAATACCATCGCTTTGATTTCCAACGGGTCTAAGCTTTATACTTTCGGAACTCGTAGCTGGCAGGCTTTCAGCTTTAACGATGATAAGAATAATCCTTTCAGCTCGCCGGATAATGCAGCTGGTAATATCGGAATTAAGGCCCCAAACTCCGTGGCTATGCTCGGACCGACAGTCATATGGATGGGATCTTCAGATATAGGTGAAGACGGTATCTTCATGGTGCAGGGAACCGAAATCAAACGTGTTTCTACTCAGGATATTGAACGTGAATTTACTCAGCTGACCAACCCGGAGAACGGCTACGCATCAATCTGGCAAGAGCATCAACATGTATTCTACTCTTTGACGTTCGAAGACTCTAAGAAGACTTTCGTATATGACGTTTCTGAAGATTCTTGGCATTATCGTGCATCTTATGACGAAACCAATAACCTTACATACTGGCGATATAACCATGTAACTTTCGCTTATAACCGTAATATGGTAGGAACTTTCGATAACGTATGCTATATGGACGAGAACTATTATAAGGAACATGACGGTAGGCCAATCCTTAAGCTCAGACGTGGTGGTGTGTTGACGTCTAATGACCAACCTTTCTATATAGATGAAATCGAATTAATCGTCAATAACGGCCAACATAGTTTCAATAACCACTACGATAACATGGAACTCAATCCTCGTGTATCTATCAGGAACAGCTGGGACGGTAGCTTATTTAGCGACTATGAAGATGCTTATCTTGGAAAGATCGGACGTTATGACTGGATTACGTCTTTCTATAACATGGGTATGGGTAAATACTTTACTCTCGAGATTTCGACTACTGAGAATATTCCTTTCTCTATTCAGAACTTAAAGATTTCTTGGTCGCCGACGTCTATATTCTAACAGATCATGATTTAGTGACTTTATATATTGAGGAAAGGAAAAGACTATATAAACTCATTGAAATGTGATCTAAACTTTGCGAATAGTGAGGAAACATGACAGAATTACAGATTAAATTAATCAGATATGACGAAGGAAACCAGAACGTCGAAGCTTTGAAGGGTAAATACGGATATTTCGGAACCGATAATGTAACGTATATGGTTTCCAAGAATATCTTATTTATCGTATTGAACGAAGGTGCCAAGGTAACCAAGATGAAATTACCGGAAGTAAATAACGGTTTCATCCAGCTATCGAACGGCGGTCGAATCAAGATAACCGATAATATATTGAACTGTGATTTACCGGCTGGTGTATCGGGTTTCGGTATATTATCGTTGAAGAAACTTAACTAACTCAAATATCTAAGGGAATATATGGTTAAAGAAGAAATCATAGAAAGATATGGATTACCATATTACGAAGAATTAAAGAATAGGATTAAACTTATACAGAAACTTAAATATCAGTCTAGTAAAGAATATAGAGATTCTCAGAAATCTAAGACTCATGGACAGATGCAAAGTAAATATGTTAAAAATAGTTATTATAGCTGCCCGCCAAACGAACTTATTTGGTTAACACATAAAGAACATATAAGTATTCATCATAAACATGAATGCTAATTATTAATAATAGAAATTAATGGAGGAAATCAATGGGATCTATTATATCAGGTCTTGGTATCGCCGCTGGAACAGCTTTGGCAAGTATCTGGAATGCATCCGAAGAAAAAGAAGCTCGCGAAGAACTGGCCAAGAAGCTTATGCAGCAAGGTCAGATTACGGCCAATGAATATAAACAGATTCAGAACGTCATCGATGCTTATTACGATGAACGTGGATCTATGGGTAACCGTCAGGACGTAGATAACTATGTCAAAGATATTCGTAGCTTTGATGTAAATAAATATGACTATGACTGGAAGAAGGATAAGGGCTACGAATCTTTCGATACTTATTTCGGAAATAAGACTAAGGAAGATTATCTTAACCCTTATTATGACGCTATTATCGGTGATACGGCTGACCAAATTCAACATAGTGCTGCTGGTGCAGGTCTTGGTCGTGGAACTGGTGCTGCTTTGAATATCGCTAAGGGTGTAGCTCAGAAATCTGATGAACTTTATAAGACAGCTTTACAGGAATATAATACTGATCGTTCTCAGAAATATCAGGAATACTCTGACTATATTACCAATATGACTAATCGTTATAAGAATCTTCAGGATCAGGAGAAGTATAGACTACAGCTCGAAGGAACTCTTGCTAATGATTACTATAATGTCATGGATCAACGTCAGGCCGACAGTCTTAAGGCTAAACAGGATGCTATCGCAGCTAAAACTCAATATGATACAGCTTTAGCTGGTCTTGGTTAATTTAAGGAGAATATAAAGATGAATTCAATTTATACTCGTGCAAATCCAGATTATTCCAATCTGATTAATGCAGCTATCAAGAACCGTATGGACTTTGAGAAGCAGCAATCCAAATATCGTGAAGGTATCGTCAAGGCCGGTCAGGATGCAATCGGTGTTATCGGTCGTGGTATCGAAACATGGGAAGGCATGTCTGACGAAGAGAAGGAACTCGAAAGACTTAAAGCTGAGAACGAAGATATTAATAACCGTTATTCTGAATATCTTTCTGAATCTAATTCTACCGGTAAAGACTACTGGACCAATCAGATGCAGGGATATACTCCGGCAGGTCGTAGTATTTACTCTGATGAACAGACTAGTGCTTATGATAAGATATTTGGCGGGGCCAATATGGATTCCGACCAACTGATTAACGAAATTCAGAATGATTCTACATATTTCTATCGCAGGGATCCAATTCATATGAATCCGTGAACACGAGCGTTCGCAGTCCCTCGGTCTGCTCAAGTAGGGGGATCGCCAT
>CAZYSQ010000014.1:0-34400 GCA_964649865.1 uncultured Acholeplasmataceae bacterium | reverse complement strand
ATGTCAAACCTAAATTATATATTTTTAAAATTAACGTACCATTAATAATTAAACAAGTCTATCATCAACTGAGCTAACGAAGGCTTTAATGAAAGATAAAATAACTTTATTTTTTTCTTCATCATTTTCAATGTCATCATAATATTCACCATAAAACAATGCAAATAAAACTATTGGTTTTATAATTCTATTTTTAATTTTTGAAATTGAATCTGACGAAGCTGAATATCCATAAACTTCACTTCTAAGCTGATCTGAATCTAAACACAATTTAATGTCTATTTTTTTATTTACTTGGTCTCTAGCAACATCACAAATCAATGTGGCTTCATCAACAATAATTATATTTAAGTCTAATGTTTTAGTTGGATTGTTATCTGTTTTCTCTGGAGTCTTACTTGTAGTTACCTCAAATACAACTTTTTCAGACTTTAATGAAAAAGAATCATTTTTAAAGTATATAAATTCTATATCATATACTCCAGGCTTTAAAGCTCCTGCATTTATCGAATATTGGATTCTACCATTCATAAAATTTCTTTGTAGATTTGTATAACTATTCCCATTTATAAATGCATTAATTATTGCCGATTCATTAATATGTTTCTGTGCTTTAGTTGTAACAATAAATATCACATTTTCGTCCTTATAAAATTCTCTTTTTGTGGATGTGATATCTAAAGAAACAATATGATCTTCAAATATCTCTTCTGGTTGCGGACTGTAATGTCGACCAGGTCTACCTGGAAGCAATACTCCAGTTTTTAGAAATTTACTGTATTCATTTTTTACTTGTTTTGAAACTTCGTCTAATAAACTCTGATCTATTGACGATGATACTGATTTCTCTCCTATAATTCCATTTATTTCAACAAGCTTTTCTGTTGTAGCTAGAGCTTTTATGACTTTGTCTAAGAATCCTCGAGTTAAATCACTATTAACAATTCTTGACCTATCTGTAGTGAAAAATCGATATTTTTCTGTTTCTAAAATATCTAAATCAATAACAACCAAGAGCCTATATCTTAAAAAATTTAGGCCTGCATTATTTAATCTGGTATATCTTTCAGTAGTAATGGTCTGCCCATTAACAGTATAAATAATAGGATCATAGTAAACGTTAAACTGCTCGAATACTTTTCTGCACTCTGAGTCACTTCCCCATTTGTCTTCGTCATTAGGTAACAATACATAATAATCAACATTATATCCGCGATTGTTATGTTCAATGTTAATAGTTCCAGAATAATCTTTTTTCAAGTATCTTCTTGATGTTTTTAATTTTAATTGTGAGCCATAAATAGATCTGTTTTGTAAATGGACATTCCCTTTATAACTTTCTCTGTTTTCTATTACCTTAACGGGAAGTCCTACATTGAATAGCTCTGTATTGAGATAATCACCCAACATTCCTGGTTTCGTAACTTCATTGTCTCTAAATCTTTTTGAAATTTCTGATTCAACCATTCTAACAATTGTTCCCGAATCAGAGTTGTTTATAAAATCGTTTAAGTATTTATCTTCGGATTCAAAGTTACTAAAGTCTACTTCTGGGATTAAATCATTAATTGTCATATAAACATAAACAATATTTTTAAAGTCTATTAATTCAACACTTTTTATAATTGTGAAAGAAATTTGATTATCTTTCTTTGACATTATTATTGTGGCATATGTGAAAGGAAGTGAAGTTGATCCGCCCTGGCCAAATGCACCAATTAAGTATGATTTATCTCTTGATAATTTGTTTCCATGATTAATTGATAAAATTGTCTTATCAAATTCAGAACCCAACAAACCAGTGCCTTTATCTATGATATCTATAGTTGGTTTATTAGATCTTGAACCATCATTAACCACCAAAATTACTTGATCTTCAGCATCTTTAGCAATTGAACGATTAGCACTATCATTCATTACATCTTGCATATTATTATAGTAGCTTGGGAACGCTCTTCTAATTACAGAATTTGCTGTTCTAGGAGATACAATTCCGTTAACCTGTATTTGTTTTTCAATAACTGCATCTATAGCATTAGTTATCCTTTCAACAAGACCTTTTTCACCATTTGTCAGCTGTCCGGCGTTTGAGCCGTTAGACTCATTCCCACCTAAAAATTTATAGTGGTTTTTTATTTTATCATATGATAGACTTTTTTCATTTAAATCAAAACCTGTATATTTTTTTAGTAACTCGTCAATTTGTGACTCTTTGTAAATAGATAAAACTTCGTTAATATCGATCATTTAGTTGTTCCTCCTATTCACATTGGTGTCATTGTTTTCATTTTAACTTGCATGAACAATGTTTGCCACAAGTTACTATTTTTCCCTGTTGCGTTTGGGTTGTTCCCCAAATCACGCGACATTTGAATTGTGCTTGCCACTAAGTCACTCCCTAATTCATTCAAAACAGAAATCGGTTCAGTTATCCATTCATATTTGCCATTATTTTCCCTAACTAAAGCCCTAAAAGCTCCTAAAATGGGATATATAAAACCATTAGGTGTACTATAATCCATATCGTGTTCATAGAATTTAGATTTATACTTTGGTTTTTTAGGCTTAACCATACTTACACCGGTAACTGCTCCATATTTTTTGACTCCTGAGGCATCCCCTTTATAATATATTGGCATGTTTTTTTCTAATTCATCATATAATTTGGCGATAGTTGGCATAATATCCATCATTTTGTAATAAGGGTTTAGTGTTTGGTCATCTGAATACTTTTTATGTTCTTCTATATAATGATCACTACATGACTTTTTGCTTGAATATGAGTTTATTGGTAACGGTGATAATTTATCGGTTGGATATTTATCTATATTGAATAAATTTAAAATGGCTAAAATATCACCAACATCAACTCTTTTAATATCATTTTGTTTATAGCTAATATCACTATAAAATCTTTCGTTTCTAAATGCATCTTTAATCAATTCAAACCTGTTCTCTAATTCAGCTATTGTTTGATCTGTAACTTGAACTGATGTATTTCTTGCTGCTGCTAACTGTTCAAACATATCTTCAATGCCAGTTAGAACTTCAATTTTTACGTATTGTTCTCCTTCTTCTAGCTGCTCTCTAAAGTTTTTAATAATAGTATAGGTGTGTCCACCGTCGACATTACCATGAACAGTTGAGTCCTCAAATAATACCGATACAACATTATCCGCATTATTATACGTTACTGATTTTGCTGATAATAGCATCCCTCTATTAAGTAAATAAAAGTTTCTTTCGGTGTGATTTGTTAGTGATGACTGTATTTTTTTTGCTACTTTTGTCTTTTCATTTTGCATTCTAGGATTTGTGTCCATTGGGATATCAGAAGGCAAATCTTTAACATCACAAATCAGCACATACATTTCTGGTTTGGTTTCACCTGTATTATCCGATCTTATGTACGGATTAGGAATTTTTCTAAAGCTGGAAACCTTAAACTTTAGTTCCATTTTGTTGTTTTTCATAACATTTCTCCATTCTCTGCTTCATTTTATTAGCCAAGCAGTGGCTTTATTTGCATACAGGATTCCCTCATGCACCTTAATTATATCTGCTTTTTATTATCATCTCAACGTGATATATAGCGTTAATGAAAAAAACATGATAAAATTATATTGGTGATGGTTATGGAGAAAAAAATTGATAAAAATCTCGAATACAGATATAGACTAGGACAAAATATAGCAAGAATAAGAAAGCAAGAGACTGGTTATACTCAATCAGAAATGGAAGATTATGCTGGTATTTCTCGCGCATATTATGGAAGAATAGAACTTGGCACTCATGCTGCAACTATTGATGTATTAATAAAAATAGCTGACGCTTTAAATATCCCCTTATATAGACTTTTTTTAGATGCAAACGACAATCCAATTTAATAACTGATATCATCCTTTTTTGAAATAACTATTAAAATTACCCTATGGTTCACCAATTTCCGCCATGAAGGGATTTCGTCCTGTCACTTAAATATCAAAAAGTAATCGTTAAATTGTAGGGTAATCGTTAAATTGTAACCACCAAAACTATCAAATTCCTATAAAATGATACTTTTGACACTTCTTTATACTCAAATTAAAATGACGCAGAAATGGAATAAAGGGAAATACTCCCTATCTGCCAAATAAAAAAAGTTTGACGCTTTTGCATCAAACTAATTAATTCTCATGGTGCGGAGAAAGGGACTTGAACCCTCACAGCCCTAAAGCTATATGCCCCTCAAACATACGCGTCTACCATTCCGCCACCTCCGCAAATAAAAAAGGGCATTTTTCATACCCTTTTATTATATCAATATTTAGTAATTATTCAATAGAAATTACATAATCATAAATATCTTGTTTACCATTTACCATTTCAACTTCGATATCTTCATTAAGTTCAATTATGTAGTCTCTTAGTTCATTAGCTTCAGATTGAGTTACCGCTTTTCCAAAAAATACAGTAGCTATTTCTGAGTAATCATCCATTAAACTTTCTGCAAGGGCTTTAACAGCTTCTAAACGATCTTTTTTAGCAACAACTATTTCACCTTTAGTAATACCTATAAAATCTCCTGTTTTAATTTCTAAACCATTAATTTTAGTATCTCTAATTGAATAAGTTAGTTCACCAGTTTTAATTTCATTCATAACTTCACTCATCGCTTCAGTATTATCATCTAATGATTGTGAAGCATCAAAAACCATCATTGCTGCATAACCTTGTGCTATAGACTTAGTTTTTAAAACTCTAATGTTTGTTCCTTCAACTAATTCTAAAGTTTGTTCTGCGGTTAAAATTACATTTGAGTTATTAGGTAAAATAATAATATTATCAGCATTAACAGCCTCAATCGCTTTAACAAACTCTTCTGTTGGTGGATTCATAGTTTGACCACCATCAATTACGTAATCAACGCCTAATTCTTTATATGCTTGCTTAATACCATCACCAAAGCAAACTGAGATTACTCCAAATTCTTTTCTTACTTCATTAACAGGTTGATATTCAATTTGTTCTTCTTCCTCTTCATGAGCGTGAATTGATTCAACAACACCTTGATGTTGAATTCTCATATTATCAACCTTCATTGTTTGTAGGTCACCATATTTTTGACCTAAAGTTATCACAACACCAGGTTGATTAGTGTGAATATGTACCTTTAATAATTCTTCGTCTTGAACTAAAACTAAAGAATCACCCATGTTTTCTAAAATTACTTGTAAATTGTTTTTATCAAAACTTTCTTGATCATCTAATTTAACAATAAATTCTGTACAATAGCCAAACTGAATATCAGCAGTTTCAATACCTTGTCCCATAAAATGGCCTTCATGTTCTGATTGTGAACTTATTGGTTCTGTATCAAGAGGCAACATTTGACCTTGTAAAGCCCAAAGCATTCCTTCAATAATTCTAATAAAACCAGCTCCGCCACTGTCAACTACACCAGCTTCTTTTAAAACAGGTAATAATTCAGGGGTATTATCTAAGCTAATACGAGCTTCTTCTAAATAAACAGTTAAAACTTCTTCAACAGTTTTAAATTCTTCTCTTCTTTTTAAAACTGCTTCTGCAGCTTCTCTAACTACAGTTAGAATTGTACCTTCAACTGGTGTCATAACAGCTTTATAAGCCATTTGATATCCACCTATTAAAGCATCTATAAATTCATCAATAGTAGCACTACCATTTTTAATTTGTGAAATTTCTGAGTATAAACCTCTAAAGAATTGGCTTAATATTACACCAGAGTTACCTCTAGCCCCCATTAAACATCCTCTTGATAATATTTTTGAAACATCAACGATAGACTTAGACTTAGAAGATGAAACTTCGTTTACACCTGCCATAATAGTCATTTGCATGTTAGTTCCTGTATCACCATCTGGCACAGGAAAAACATTCAAGTTGTTAATTTCTTGATGATTTTTCTTTAAGTTAATTGCACCATTAGTTATCATTTTTTTAAATAATGTTCCGCTAATTGAATTTGCCATTTTAATTCCTCCAAAGCAAAAACGAGCATTTTAAGTATTAAATTTTTATTATATTTGCCATAATTGGCTTGATTTCAATGCTGTTTATATTTTTTGATATTTCATAGAGCGGGGCTAAACTAAGCCTTCTCAAATACAAGATAATAATATACTAAAGTATAATTAAAAGCAAATTAAAGTTAATTTTCAAAATTTTCAATGACTAAAATTTAGGTCATTAACATAATTTAACATAGTTTTGAACTAAAAAAATAATTAATAACAAATTTGACTTGCAATATATATTTTTATGTGTTAATATAATTTGGCTAATTAAAGGAGTGATACTATGGCTAAATGTTATGTAACAGGAAAAACTACATCGTTCGGAAACAGGCGTAGCCACGCCTTAAACTCCACTAGACGTAAGTGGAAAGCCAATTTGCAAACAGTAAGAATTATTGATGAAAATGGCGAAGTTAAACGTGTAAAAATATCCGCAAGGGCTCTTAAAAAAGGAAACATCGAAAGAGCTTAATAAAAAAATAAGGCAAATTGCCTTTTTTTATTTTGATTGAATTACAAGCAACGATCCTTCATGAACTTGAAGAGTTGCTTGTTTTTTTATTATTTTATTTGATAATCCAAGTGTATCAAATCTGTATAATTTATAATTGTTTAGTTCATAAAATGTGTCTTTTATTGTAATCTTTGCGTTATCTATGGGGAAAATCGACAAATACTTATAATCATTAGAATTAATAGTATATTCTCCAGCATCATATCTTTTTATCAAATTGTTGTTGTCCATAATAGTTAAGTTAGGATACTTCTCTAGCAACATTATGTTTGCTACTAAATGATCGACTCTTTTTGAGTGAAGCCCACCAATTAAGACTACATCATCTGTTTTTTGATAAGCATGTCTCAATGCATATGCTGTATCAGAGTCATCTTTGTCTTTACTTAACTTTATTGTTTTAATATCTTTTAAAAGTGCTTTGTTTTTTAACGAGTCGAAATCTCCAATTGCTAGATCAATTAAAACTCCTTGCTTTAAAAGTTCATGAACTGCACTATCTACAGCATAGACTACTCTACTTTCAAAATCTATTAATTTTTTAATGTCTTTTGGAACTTTAGGGCTCACTACTGCTATTTTCATTTTAATGAGTTAATGGCTTTCTCTTTGTCTTCATGATCAATTATATAAGATCCTGACACAACAATATCAACTGGAGTTGTTTTTATTAGCCCTATAGTATTTATGTTAACTCCTCCATCAATTTCTATTACATAGTTATAGTTGTGTTTTTTTCTTAACTTATCTAACATTACAACCTTTTCAAGCTGATCTTCCATAAATGACTGTCCACCAAAACCTGGTTCTACTGTCATTACTAAAACTAAATCAATTATTGGTAAATATTCGCTTATTTCGTTTAGTGTTGTTTTAGGTTTTAATGATATTCCAGCTTTAATATTATTTTCTTTAATTTTAGTAATTGTTTCTAAAGGTTTATTTGATTCTACATGTACTGTAATATATTTAGGATCTAACTTTTTATAATCATCAATATAATCAAAAGGATTTTGAATCATCAAATGGATATCTAATGGGACATTAGAAACAGTTTTGATATTTTTTAAAACTGGATATCCAAAAGAAATATTAGGCACGAAATTGCCATCCATCACATCTAAATGCAAATAATCAGAATTATTTAGCTTTTTTAATTCATTTTCTAAATTATTAAAATTAACTGTCAATATTGAAGTTGCAACTTTCATTAATACTTCTCCTTTAAATTTTCTATTTCTAAAAACATTTTTTGATAATTTTCTACTCTAGAATTTAAAATTTCTTTATTATCTTTAATGTTACAACCTGGTTCATGAAGGTGATTACATTTATTTTTGAATTTGCATTCATCGCTAAAATTATTAAATTCAATAAAATACTCTTTTAGTTCCTCTTTTTCAAAAATATTTAATTCTAATTTTGAAAACCCAGGTGTATCTGCTATTAAACCACCTCTATAGTAAAATAGTTCAGTATGCCTTGTAGTATGTTTCCCTCTTCCTAAAGCTTTAGAAATAGTTTGTGTTCTTAAATGCAAATCTGGAAGAAGAGCGTTTATAAGTGTTGATTTTCCAACTCCAGTTTGACCAGCCACTACACTTACCTTTTCTGAAAAAATTGTTTCTAAGACATCAAAACCAATTTTTTGATGACTATTTATAAAATAAACTTGATATCCTATTTTTTTATAATAATTAAGTTTCGTCTTAAAATCTAATAATTCTTCATCATTTAATAAATCAATTTTAGAAATAACGATTATAGGCTTTACATTAGCTTTTTCAACTAAAACTAAAAATTGATCTAACAAATTAAAATTAAAATCAGGCTCCACTGTCGAAAAAATTAACAGTATTTGATCGACGTTTGCTATATCTGGTCTATTTAGTTCATTTGTTCTTGGTAAAATTTCTTGGATTGGTTTGTTTATATCATTGTCATCATAATAAACAATATCACCCACTTTTGGTGATAATTGCGTAATAGTTACTTCCTTTTTTGTTTTTTTAGTAACTTGTTTTAAAAATGATGAATCTTCCTCAAGACGTACATATCTAAGTTTCCCGCTTGCTTTAGCATTAAATGTCTCTTTAGTTTGGAAATCTTCTAATGTGTACCAACCACCAATAAGTTTTAAAATTCTTCCCTTTCTCAAACTTTAGCTCCTTCATGTTTACTTCTTAATTGACCACAAGCAGCATTAATATCATGCCCTTGTTCTTTTCTTAAAGTTGCGTTAATTTTGTTGTTTATTAACGTTTGGAAAAATATATCCATAGTTTCGCGTTCGCTTCTTTCGTATGGTTGCTCAAAAACAACATTATAAGGAATTAAATTAACATAAACATTTAGATTTTTTAATAAATTAGCTAATTCTAATGCATGTTCCTCTTTATCATTAAGTCCTTTTATTAAAATGTATTCTATTGTTATTCGTCTATTTGTTTTAGTCATATAATACTTTATTGCATCAATAACTTCTTCAACTGGATGAGCTTTATTGATAGGCATAATTTTATTTCTAACTTCGTTATTAGGAGCGTGTAAGCTAATTGCTAGATTAATTTGAAGTTGCTCATCTGCATATTGCTTAATTTTTGGAACAATCCCACATGTGCTAACAGTAATATGTCTAGCTCCAATTTCTAGTCCTCTATGACTATTAATGTTTTCTAAAAATGCCATTAAGTTATCATAATTATCAAAAGGTTCCCCAATTCCCATTACAACAACATGACTAATTCTTTTTTTAAATAAGTTTTCTGCTTCTAATATTTGTGAAATCATTTCACCAGTAGTTAAGTTTCTTTTTTTCTTAAGTAAGCCTGAAGCACAAAATTTGCATCCCATATTACAGCCAACTTGACTAGTTACACAAACAGAATAACCATAATTATGACTCATAACTACAGTTTCAATTAAATTTCCATCTTCAAGTTCAAATAAGTATTTAACTGTTCCATCTACACTTACTGATTCAACTTCTTTAATTAACTTTCCAAAATAAGTTGTATTTTTAAGCAAGTTTAAAGTACTTTCATTTAAGTTTGTCATTAAATCAAAGTCAGTTACACGCTTTTTATAAAGCCAATCAAATATTTGACTTGCCCTATATTTTTTTTCATTATTCTCTATTAAGTAGTTTACGAGTTTTTCGTAAGTAAAATCATATATATTTATCATTTCTTCACCATCTATATTATACACTAAATAAATATTTCCAAAAGAAAAAAAGAGGTTTTATCCTCTTTTATTGTTTAATTTTTGCGCCAAGTTCTCTTTCTAACCTAATGTGGACGCTTCTTATGATTTTATCTATATCTTCTTTAATAAGAGTTTTATTTGAAGAATTGAATGTTAATCTGTAAGCTAAGGAAATTAAATTATCGCTTAATTTCTCATCTACATATAAATCAAATAATTCAATATTAATTAAATCAGATCTTCCAGTTTGTTTAATTATGTTAGTTATTTTATCATTAACAACATTTTTATCTATTACTAAAGAAATATCTCTTGTTATTGAAGGATACTTAGACACTGGAGTGTAATTAGTCTTTAAATCATGTTTACTTAATAGTTTATCTAAATTAATTTCTAAAGCATAAGCATCTTTTAATACAGCTGGATAAATTTGTCCAATAACACCAATTTCTTCTTTTTCAACAAAAAGTTTTGCTAAAACGCCCGGATGAAAACCTTTAATATTATCTATTTTTTCATATCTTAGACTTACACCTAATAATTCCTCTAATGTATTTAAGATTCCTTTTAAAGTGTAGAAGTTGCTTGTAATTGTTTCATTTAAATATTTACCACTAACATATTCTCCTTGAATAATTAAAGCTAAGTTATTAATTTCTTCGTTTTGATAAAAGACTCTACCTATTTCAAAAAAAGCTACATCTTCAAGTTGTCTTGATAAATGGTATTTAACATTACTTACCAACCCATTAATAAGACTTTGTCTTAAAGTTTTCTTATCTTCTGACATTGGTTGTAAAACTTTTAAATATTCTTCTTTATTTTCTTTATATAAATGTACTTCGTCTTCTTTAATTAAACTGTAGTTAATAACTTCATTAAAGCCTAAACTTGTAAAATGATTTCTAATTGTTTTAACTAATGCTTGGCTGTTTGTTCTTTTACCCTTATTTGTAATTTGAGGCAAGTTAGTTAATAAGTTATTATATCCATAAATTCTACCAACTTCTTCAATTAAATCTTCTTTGATTTTTAAATCTTTACGGTAGTTTGGCATTAAATAAAGGTTTGGTTTTGTTTCAATAATATTTAATCTTTTTAAAATTGATTTAACTTCACTACTTGTTAGTGCTGTGCCTAGAAGTTTGTTAACGTCTTTAACATCTAAACTTATTAATGTTGGCTTATCAAAAGGTTCTCCAGCAAAAGCAACGTTTCTATAAACTCTTGCATTAGCTAACTCAACCATTAATTCTGCTGCTCTATTTAAAGCTGTTAATACTCTTAGTTCATCAACACCTTTTTCAAAACGTAAACTAGAATCACTTTCTAAATTAAGTCTTTTCGCGGTTTGTCTTATTCTAGCTGGTTCAAACCAAGCTGCCTCTAAAATAACTTTTGTCGTATTATCGTCTATTTCACTATTTAACAAGCCCATTACTCCACCGATAGCTTTAACTTCTTTACCGTTAGTAATAGTAATATCTTCTTTAAGTAGTGTTCTACGTTGCTCATCTAAAGTTATTTCTTCACTTAAATCTTTAGCTTTATCAACAACTATTTCATTACTTCCAAACTTATCTGCATCAAAAGCATGTAGTGGTGTTCCTAGTTCTAATAAAACGTAGTTAGTAATATCAACTACATTATTGATAGGTCTAATACCTGAAGCAATTAAGTCTGCTTTTAACCATTCTGGAGAACTAGTAATTTTAATGTTATCTAAGTACCTAGCATAATATCTTTTACAACCTTTATCTTTGATTGTTACTTTAAGCGGATTATCTAGATCACTTTCATATACATTTGGTTCATAATACTTAACTTTTTTATTTAATACTGCACCTAAATCATAACTAAACCCTAAGACACTTAATAAATCGCTTCTATTAGGTGTTACAGAAATTTCTAAAGTTGATTGATCTAAATTAAGTGCTTCTAAAGCATCACTACCTATTTCTTTAGGAGATTTAAAATAATAAATACCATTTTTATATTCCTCAGCAATATTTTTTTCATCAAAGCCAAGTTCTTCTAAAGAACAAATCATTCCATTAGAATCAACACCTCTAATAGTTGTAGGTTTTATTAAAAAGTCGCCTGGAAGTAAAGTTCCTTCTAATGCAACAATTACATATTGCCCTGCTTTAACGTTTGAAGCTCCACAAACTATTTGTTTAACTTCTCCTTTAACATCTACATTACAAACACTTAAATGATCACTATTTGGATGCTTTTCACTTGTTTTTACATAACCAACAACTAAACCTGTTGTCTTAACTAAAGGTGTTAAAGATTCAACTTCAGTAATATAACTATTTGTTAGTTCATATAACTTTTCATCAGTAATATCACCAACAAATTTTTTTAACATATTTGTAGAAATTTTCATTTATTTAACCCCCTTAAATTGATTTAAAAACCTTTTATCATTAGTGTAAAACGCTCTAATATCATCTAAACCATATTTAAGCATCGCAACTCTTTCAACGCCAATACCAAAAGCAAACCCACTTACTTCCTCTGGATTATAACCGCCCATTTTAAGTACGTTAGGATGAACCATTCCAGCTCCTAAAATTTCAATATATTCTTTTCCATCAAACACATCAACTTCAACTGAAGGTTCTGTAAAAGGGAAATAAGATGGTCTTAATCTAATTTCTTTATCTTCACCAAAAAAATGTCTAGTTATCGCAAGTAATGTCCCTTTTAAATGAGTCATATTAATTTCTTTTCCAATTACTAATCCTTCTATTTGCATAAATTGATGGCTATGATATTGATCATCTTCATCTCTTCTATAAACTTTTCCAGGACAAATGATTTGTAGTGGTTTACCATCTGATTCAAGCATTGTTCTAGCTTGAACGGGTGATGTATGAGTTCTTAATAATTTATCAACATCGACATAAAAAGAATCTTGCATATCTCTAGCTGGATGACCTTTCGCAAGATTTAACATTTCAAAGTTATAATAATCACTTTCTACTTCTGGTCCATCTTTAATTTCATAGCCTAAACCAATAAAGAAATCTTCAAAATCTTCAATAATTTTATTTAAAAGATGCTTAGAACCACTTTTAAAGGCTACTCCTGGAAGAGTAACATCAATATTTTCCTTAGCTAACTTTTGGTTAAGTTCATTTTTTATTAAGTAAGCTCTTTTATCTTCAATTAAAAGTTCTAATTCTTGCTTAACTTCATTAATTAATTTACCCATTTCTTTTTTATCTTCAATAGATAAGTCTTTTAATAACATCATTAATTCTGAAAACTTACTTTTCTTTCCTAAAAAATATCCTTTTAAATTGTTTAAAGTATTAACATCTAATATGTCTTTTAACTTTTCTTTCGCTTCTACTAAAATTGCTCTTGCTTGTTCTTTCATATATCCTCCAAAAAAATAAAATAAGCCCTTAGAAAAAAATCTAAGGGCGAATAAACCGCGGTACCACCTTAGTTCTAGATAAACTAGCACTCAATTATGTTTTAACGCAACAACTACGGACACGATTAATGTCTTCTTTAAGAGTGAATTCAATATTAGCTATTTAATTGCTTGCACCAACCGCAATCTCTCTTTAAAATAACTTTTAATATTTACTATTCTCTTTTTTTGAATATTTAATTAATCTCTTCTTGATAAAATAATTGCTAACAATCTTAATACTTGAAGATAAATATATACAGTTGAAATAACTAACCCTAAACCAACCATATATTCATAATCTTTACTTGCACCACTTTCAACTATTCTTTTTGCATCATCAAATGATACTACTAACATAAATGATCCGTATAAAATAAATAGTAAAGTAATAATTAAAACTAGCGGGCTTAAAGGATCTCCAAATAGTAAGTACCATGTTTGTCCTCTATCAAATAATGATATAATTCCAACAAATAACATTGAAAATAAAATACCAAATGATATTCCCATCATTACTCTTCTAAATCTACTTGTTACTTGAATTAATTTAGTTAAGTAAAGTACTAACATCCCTGCAAAAATTCCAAATGTAATTAACACTGCTAAACCAACAACATTAAAACCAGGAAATGCTAGTGCAAATAAAATTGAAATAAATCCCATTAAAAAGCCTTCCGAAGCGGCATACACATAACCAAATACTTTAGCTCTTTTAGGATTTGAACTAGCAATAATAACTGAAATAAATCCAACTATAAAAGATAAAACTAATAATGTAACATATACAGTTTCACTAAGACCTAGTAAAAATAAACTACCTAATGCGGCTAATAATAACACTCCAAATTGTGTAGCTGTTTTAGCCATTACTCCTTTATAAGAAGCTTGCTCTTTGAGCATTTCTGTTTCTTGTTGTTTTGCTATTTTATTAAAAATAGGGTTTGAATTCATAATAATTCCTCCTTTATAACACCTCTATTATACATTAATTAAAGATATCTTCAAATAGTCCTTGTTGAAATATGTCAGTTTTTTCTTCAAGGTCACCAAATGCACCACATTTTTCCATAAATTCATATACTGTTTTATTTATTTTTGTTCTATCTTTAATGTCTTCAAGAGAAACAAACTCACGTTTCTCTCTTTCTTCAACAATTTGATAAGCTACTTGTTCTCCTAAACCTGCAATTGTAATAAATGGCATTCTAAGTGCATTTCCTTCTATCTTAAAGGTTGTAGCTTCTGACTTATGAATATCAACTGGTAAAAATTTAAATCCTCTTCTAGTCATCTCAAAGGCAACATAAAACATTGTTAGTAAATCTACATCTTTTACTTTTTGTTCAAATTGAGGAATTCTTTCTAATTCCTTAATTTGGTTTCTAATAGCATTAGCTCCAGCAACCATGACATCATGGTCAAATTGAATTGCTCTTTTTGAGAAGAAGGCACTATAAAATAAAATTGGATAATGGACTTTAAACCAAGCGATTCTCACGGCCATTAAAACATAAGCAACAGCGTGAGCTTTAGGGAACATATATTTTATTCTTCCACATGACCAAATATACCAATCTGGCACGTTGTTTCTTTTCATCTCACTAGCATATTCTTCCCACTGAGATTTATTTGTAGAAGGTCTTCCTTTTCTAACAAATTCCATAATTTCAAAAGATTTGCTTGGTGCCATTCCAAAGTTAATTAAGTCAACCATAATATCATCACGACAACCAATAATATCTTTAAAAGGAATTGCTTTAAATGGTGAATCTCCTTTTATTAAGCTTTGAGCATTAGTTGCCCAAACGTTTGTACCATGAGATAAACCTGATACTTTTACTAATTCTGCAAAGTTTTTAGGTTTTGTTTCTAAAATCATTTGTCTTACAAAAGGAGTCCCAAATTCAGGTATACCAAAGGAGGCAATTTCTGAATCTAATTGTTCTTTTGATAAACCAATTGATTTTGTTGAATAAAATAATTGGTAAACTTTTTCATCATCTAAAGGAATGTCTACTGCTTCTTTAAACGGAAATTCATTTTGATGTTCTTCAACATAGTTCATTAAAAATTTGATCATCGTTGGATCATCATGTCCTAAAATATCAAGTTTTAATAAGTTATCTTCAAATGAGTGATAATCAAAATGCGTTGTCTTCCATTCAGCACTTGTTTCATTAGCAGGAAACTGAATTGGTGTTACATCAAATATTTCTTTATGGCCAGGAACAACAATAATTCCACCTGGGTGTTGTCCAGTTGATCTTTTTACATCAGTAATACTTTTGGCTAGTCTTTGAACTTGTGCATTTCTTACATTAGTGATATTTTTGTCTTCTAAATAACCTTTAACATAACCATAAGCATTTCTTTCTTGAACAGTTTGAATTGTTCCAGCTCTAAAAGCATTATCTTCTCCAAGTAACTCTTTTACATAATTATGAGCTTTAGATTGATACTCTCCACTAAAGTTTAAATCAATATCAGGAACTTTATCTCCTTTAAAGCCTAAAAATGTTTCAAAAGGAATATCTTGGCCATCTCTTGTTAAATTATGGCTACAAACAGGACACTTTTCAAAAGGCAAATCATAACCACTTGAAATATCTTTAAAGTTTTCTTGAAGTTTTTCTTGATAACTACTTAAATTTTCTTTTTCATCTTCAAAAGCAACAAAATGACAAGCTTTACAATAATAGTGTGGCTTAAGTGGATTAACTTCTGTTATTTCCATTAGATGAGCGATTAAGCTTGAACCAACAGATCCTCTAGAACCAACTAAATAGCCATCATCAATTGATCTTTTAGTTAATAAATGTGAAATATAATAAATTGGTGCAAACTCATTTTCAATAATGTTATTTAACTCTCTATCCATTCTTTCTTTAATAATTGGATGAGGATCTTTACCATATAATTTTAAAGTATTTTCATTAACTATTTTAATTACTTCTTCTTTAATTGAAGGTATGTTTATTTTATCTTTAAATGCGTCATCTCTTAAAGTGTATAAATTACTTGGTAATGCTTCAACAACTTCAATTTGATCATTTATAATATTTGTGTTTTTAACAACTATATCATAAGCTAAAGCTTCCCCTAAAAAATTAAATTGTTTTAGCATTTCATTTGTTGTTAATAAGTTTACTAATGGTCTTTGTTCATAACTAGCTAAATCATGAATACCACCACCGACCATTTTTGCACTTATATAAATATCACGGTAAATTTGGTCTTCTTTGTCTAAGTAATGAACATCCCCTGTCGCAACAACTAATTTATTTAATTTGTTAGCTGTTAAAACTATGTTTTTTATAATTGATTCAAGTTTATAAGAAGCATCATCACCAAAACCGTCAAGTAAATGTCTATAAGCATCTTTAGGTTGAACTTCTATATAATCAAACATTAACATTGCTTCTTCTAAATCTTTATCTGTTTCATTTAAAGCTGCTTCAAAAACTTTTCCGTTATAACAAGCACTACCAACAAAAATGCCTTCTTTGTATTTTTCTAATGTTTTTCTTGTTAGTCTTGGAATATCATGAAAATGAGTTGTTAAAGTGTCGCTTACTATTTTAAGAAGGTTTTTATATCCAACTTGATTTTTAGCTAATAAAACAACGTGACTTGGGAAAATAAATTTATATGCTTCATTTAGATCAATTTCATTATTCAATTCATGAAGATAAGTTACTTGTTTTAATCTTTCCGATAACATTTTAATAAATACTTCTGCAGTTGCTTCACTATCACTATCAGCACGGTGATGTCTTTTTAAATCAACTTTAAAATATTTACTAACAGCTTTTAAATTATATCTTTTTAAATCACGGTAATGGTATCTTGCTAAATTTAGAGTATCAATTGCAGGAAAACGTCTTTCTATGCCTAATTTTCTCATGTTTTCATACAAGTGTCTTAAATCAAAAGTTGCATTATGAGCCACTAAAATAGCATCTCCAATGAAGTCAATGAATTGTGGTAAAACATCTTCAATTAAAGGTGCATTTTCTAAATCAGCATCTTCAATGGAAGTTAAAGATTTAGTAAACTCTGTTAGTTTTTCTTTTGGATTAACAAATGTACTAAATCTATCGACAATTGCCATTTGGCTCATTTTCACTGCACTTATTTCGATAATCTTCCCTCTTTTTACAGAAAGATCTGTTGTCTCAATATCAAAAACAACATAAGTAGCATTTCTTAGTTCTATTTGTTCTTCATCGTCAAAAGCAATTTTAAATTTAGTTTCATCAACATAATTAAGTTCAACACCATAAATAGGTTTTATTTGTTTGCCTCTAGCATACTTATAAATATCAGGGAAGGCATAAACTCCATCATGATCAGTAAACGCAATAGCTTTATGCCCCCATTTTATAGCTTGATCAATATAATCTTTATAACTAGTAACTCCATCTAAGTTACTCATCTTTGTATGGAGATGTAATTCAATTCTTTTAGTTTTTTCTGTATCTTTTCTTTCTTTTTTTGATACTTTTTCAATAAAATCAATTCTATTTGCCATTAAAACAACATCAGTCATATAAGTATCAAATTGAGCTTTACCAGAGACTCTTACTAAAAAGTTTTCCTCGAATTTTAAAGCTTCTTCGATTTGTTGATCATTATTTAAAAATTGTTTAACTATAATTGCATCTTCACTATCTGCTACAGTCATTATTAAAAGTGATGTTGTTTTAAGTGGTCTTACTTCACTGGAAATAATAACACCTTCAATTGTAAAGCCAGCATCGGACTTAGTATTCATAAGTGCGTCTAGTTCATAGTTATCATGAGGAATATCTTTAATTTGTGATATTTCTTGACTATGATAATTTCTTTTATAGTTCACTGTTTTTATTTCCTTTTTAGGCTCTTCTTTAGGTAAGATATATGTTTCTGTTAATGCTTTAGCTTTCTTCTCTATTAAGACATTTTCATGTGTTTCAAGTGTTTCATCTATAATAAAATCAATTTTTGTATTTAACCCATAACCATCAAAATATTTTTGAAACTGTTTTAATATTTGTCTATTTTTTCCTATTTGTTTATCAACAACAATAAAAAAGTTTTTATTTTCTAGCTTTACTTCACAATTTTTAAAAATAGAATAACTGCTTCTACTGCTAATTATTTTTTCTAAAATCCAATGATAATAAACAAGCCCATTTTCAAGCCAATTTTCATTTAAAACATTAAGTTCTAATTTAATATCGTTTACTGTTCCTTTTATCGTAAAATAAAGCTTAATTAAACTAATAAACTCATCAAATCCTTTTGGAGTTGGTGCATCATTAAATGAAATATCAAAGTGCCAGATCTTCTTTTTTTCATCAACAGAAACACTATTTAAAACTGATTTTAAAATAGCCTCTTCTTTAAAATTAGATTGTTGTAAAAAAAGTTGATACTTACTCACTGTCTTTCTCCTCTACGTTAAGTGTACTTAAAAATATTAAATGTTTGTACGCTGATACAATATTAAAACTACCCCAAATAAACCCAATTATTCTTAAAAAATATACATCAAACAATAATGCTAACAAACTACTAAATAAATACGCAGTTGCACCATAAGTTGCCATTAAAAAACGATACTTCCTTTTCAATTTTGGCCCATTTAAACCTAAATAATATGTCATAATCCCAATAAAAATAATCACAATAATAAACTCACTAATATAAAATGAAATTACGTTTATACTTTCGTATGCAAACTTATTATCACGATAAATAAAATCAATTGCATTAATAACTTCCTTGATACTTGCTTTTTTATTAAAATCGATCCCATTTAAAGATAAAGTTTTATAACTATAGCTTTTTACTAATCGGTAGCCAAAATAAAACTCAACACTATCACTTGTAAAATTGAAAAAATAAATTCCAGCATCAATTAAATCGGTAATATTTGATGTCGTATAATTAGATTTTTCATTAAAGCTTATTGAATTTAAAACTTCAACATTTATTAATTTACTCTCCTGATCATTATTTAATTTATAATCGATAATTTTATAATCTAAATTACGGCTTAAAATTTCTTTTTCAAAGCTTTCTTTAAAAGCTATTTCCATTTCTTGTGAAACAGCACTTTTTACTACTATAGGAAGCGATAATAACAATAATAAAAAGAGCAAATATCCTAAAATTACTCTTTTTTTGTCGTTTAAAAATTGGCCGATAAGTTTTGGTTGCATAAGTGCTACATTTATTCTTTTAAACATTCTTAACCTCTGGAAATCATTATACCATAATTTAATTTTTATGGTAAGATAAAAGGGGTGAATTATGAATTATTTTACAAACTTAAAACATTATAATACATTAAGTGAATACTATTTAAAAAAATACCAAAAGAAGGTTTTTAAAATTGCTTTAAATGGTAATTTTACTTGTCCTAATAAAGATGGTACTGTTGGTTTTGGAGGGTGTAGCTTTTGTAGTGCTCTTGGAAGTGGAGATTTTGCTGGTAATAAAGATGTTCCTTTAAAAGAACAATTTGAAACTATTAAAAAAATGATGCATCAAAAATGGTCTAGTGGTTATTATATTGCCTACTTTCAAGCAGATACAAATACTCACGGACCGCTTTCTAAATTAAAAGCTTTATTTGATGAAGCAATTACATTACATGAAAACATTGTAATGCTTTCTATTGCGACTAGATGTGATAGTCTACCTGATGATGTTTTAGACTATTTAGAAGAGTTAAACAATAAAATACCTGTCCAAGTTGAATTAGGTTTACAAACTATTCATGATAAAACTTCTACTTTAATAAATAGACTTCATTCCTTAGAATGCTTTGATGACGCCGTTAAAAAGCTTCATGAAAGAAAAATTGAAGTAATTGCTCATATTATCAATGGTCTTCCTTATGAAACAAATGAAATGATGTTAGAAACTGTTAAACATTTAAACACTTTACCAATTAGCGGTATTAAAATTCATATGCTTCATGTCATGGAAAAAACTAAAATGGGTAAAGATTATTTAAAAAATCCTTTTCCAATTTTAACTTTAGAAGAATATGTTAATGTTGTAGTAGAACAATTACGTCATTTAAGAAAAGATATTATCGTCCATAGAATTACTGGAGATGCTCCTAGGGAGTTATTAATAGCGCCAAAATGGACTTTAAAAAAGTTTGTTGTAGCTAATGAAATTGATAAAGTTATGCGTAAAAACAATTATTATCAAGGTGATCTAAATGTATAAACCAATGCGAAAAGTTGTTAACGATTATTTAAAAGAAAACATTACTAAAAATGATATCGTTGTTGATGGAACTATTGGTAATGGAAATGATACTTTATTGTTAGCTCAGCTTGCTAAATTTGTCTATGGTTTTGATATTCAAGAAAAGGCAATAACGATTACTGAAAATTTATTAAAAAGCAACAATATGTCTAATTATAAGTTAATTTGTGACACACACTTAAATATTTATAATTATGTAACTAGTTTTAAAGGAATTGTTTTTAATTTAGGATACTTACCTAAAGGAGATAAAACTATTACGACAAAAGCTTTAGAGACTATTAAAACTTTAACTTTAATAACTAAAAACATTTCTAGTAATAATTTTATTTTAATAACTGTTTATCCAGGTCATGAAGAAGGAAAGGTTGAAGCTACTTTAATTAACAACTTTTTAACAACTTTAAGCAATGATTTTATAATTACTACTCATGTTAATAAAGATAACTCTACTTCACCTTTTGTAGTTATTATTAAAAAGGTATAAAAAAAGTGCTAACTAACTATAATTAACACTTAATTTAATATTCTTTACTTAATGTTTGTTTGTTTTCAAACTCTAAAACTTCTTTACCATGAACGCTAATATCTTTATAAAGTTTCTTTAGCTCGATTTTAGCTTTAATAATGTTAATTAGTCCGCTAGTTTTTCTAAGTTCTTTTTCTTTAGCTATTATAAGACTATCTAGTTCTTCAACTCTTCTAACATTATATTCATGTTTATTAATAGAAATATTTTGCATACTATCATCCTTTCTTTAAATAAATTATATTACTTAAAATATGTTTTTTAAACTGTAGTACTCATAAAAGCGTTTACTCAATTTGTAAAACGTTTCCACCATTAAAAAACCTCCTTAACTTCTAATTTTAAGGAGGTTTTTTCTTATACTACTATATTAATTAACTTTTCTTTCACATAAATTATCTTTTTTAGCTCTTTTCCTTCAATAAAAGGAATAACGTTTTTAAGGCTTAAAGCTTTTTCTTTAATTACATCTTCACTTTCATCAACACTTACTGCCATTTTATCTCTTAATTTACCATTTACTTGAACAACTAAATTAAGTTCATTTTTAACTAATTTACTTTCATCGTAAGTTGGCCATTCTTCATAAGCGATTGTACCTTTTTTATTAAAGACTGTTTGATAAAGTTCTTCAGTAATATGGGGTGCAATTGGGTTTAATAATTTTAAAAAGCTAATTGCGTGGGCTTTACTTATTTGTTTATGTTTATAAACTTCATTAACAAAAATCATCATTTGAGAAATTGCAGTATTAAATGATAATGATTCATAGTCTTCAGTTACTTTTTTAACTGTATAATTGAAAACATAACTAAGTTCATCATTTTCAACTATTGGCATATAATACATGCGCCAAACTCTTTCTAAGAAACGTTTAGATCCTTCCATCATTTCAGTTTGCCAAGGTTTATCTTGCGTTAAGGGGCCCATAAACATTTCATATAATCTTAAAGTATCAGCTCCAACTTCACTTATTACTTCATCAGGATTAACTACGTTTCCTCTTGATTTACTCATTTTTTGGTTATCGCTACCAAGTATCATCCCTTGGTTAACTAATTTTATAAATGGTTCTTTAGTTTCAACAATACCTAAGTCATATAAAAACTTATGCCAAAACCTCGCATATAAAAGATGTCCTACTGCATGTTCAGATCCACCTATATATAAATCTACAGGTAACCATTTTTTTAATTCATCTTTAGCTTCTTCTGTATTAAGTGGTGTTAACTTTATTAATGATTTTAAAACATAAGCTAAATAATACCAAGATGATCCTGCTAATTGAGGCATTGTATTAGTGTCTCTTTTATAAAGGGTGTCGCCTTTTCTAACATAAAGCCAGTCTTTAGCATTAGCTAGTGGTGATTCACCTGTTCCAGATGGCTTAATATTGTGCATTATTGGTAGTTCAAGCGGTAATTCATCTAAATCAAGCATTATAATTTCTTCATTATTAAATAATACTGGAAATGGTTCTCCCCAATATCTTTGACGAGAAAAAATCCAATCTCTTAACCTAAAATTAATTTCTTTTTTTCCTAAGTTATGAGTTTCTAAATAATCATTTAAAAAAGTAATTGCTTCATTATTATTCATATCATTAATTAAATCTGAATTAATATGATTACCATCACCTGTATAACAAGCTTCATCTGTATCAATAATTTTTTTAATTTCTAAATCATGTGTATTGGCAAACTCAAAATCTCTTTTATCATGAGCAGGAACTGCCATTACTGCACCTGTACCATAAGAATAAAGAACATAATCAGCTATCCAAATTGGTAATAATTCTTTAGTAAGGGGATGTACTGCAAATGCACCTGTGAAAACACCTGTTTTATCTTTATTTAAATCAAGACGATCTAGTTCTGTTTTTTGTTTAGTTTCTTTTATGTAATTAGTTACTGAAGTTAATTCATCTTCATTAGTAATTTTTAAAACTAACGGATGTTCAGGAGCTAAAACAACGTAAGTAATACCATAAATAGTATCTACTCTTGTAGTAAAAACATCAAAACTATGATCGCTGCCATAAACATCAAAAACAATTTTAGTACCTTCGCTTCTTCCAATCCAGTTTTTTTGCATTTCTTTAATATTTTCAGGCCAATCTAAAAGATTTAAATCTTCTAATAATCTATCTGCATATTTAGTTATTTTTAAAACCCATTGTTTCATTTCTTTTTTAATAACAGGATAATGACCTCTTTCAGAAACCATTTGACCATCTATTACTAAAATTTCATCATTAGCTAAAACTGTTCCTAAACCTTCACAAAAGTTAACTTCAACTTCTTTTCTTTCCGCTAATCCATGTTCATAAAGCTTAGTAAAAATCCACTGGGTCCATTTAAAATAATCACTATCTGCAGTAGCGATTTCTCTATCCCAGTCAATTCCCATTCCCGCTTCAATAATTTGTCTTTTAAAGTTTAAAATATTTTTATAAGTAAATGTTTTAGGATCGTTTCCTGTTTGAAGAGCATACTGCTCAGCAGGCAGACCAAAAGCATCCCAACCTTGTGGGTGTAAAACATTAAAGCCTTGCATTCTTTTAAATCTAGACATTATATCAGTTGCGGTATATGATTCAATATGACCAACGTGTAGTCCTTCAGCACTTGGATAAGGAAACATATTAAGAACATAATATTTCGGTTTAATTTGATTGTTTTCAGTTTTAAAGGTTTTATTATCTAACCAGTAATTTTGCCATTTCTTTTCTATCTTTTTAAAATCGTACATTAAAAAAACACCTCTTAAAATTAATTATATCACTTATTTAAGATTTATCTTAAAAAAAATAAGGGATTTACCCTTATTTTAATTTTTCTTCCACAAATTTTGCTAATTCACCAACTGTTTTAATATTAGTTGCTTCATCATCTGAGATGGAAATATCAAATTCATCTTCTACGTTCATAATTAGTTCAACTGCATCTAAGGAATCTGCACCTAAGTCTTCTTGAAGTCTAGCATCGTGGGTTACTTTGTCTGCATTTAATTTAAGTTCTTGAACAATTATTTCTTTAATTTTTTCGAAAACCATAAAACTTTCTCCTTTTTCATTAACTTATTATACACTATATTAATTTGTTGTCAATTATCTAGTTAATCTTCCACATCAAAGTGCTCTAAAAGGCTCTGTTTGCTTTCAGCTTTAATATCCCCATGTTTTACAAAACTAAATATTACTAAAGCAATTAAAGTCATTAAAGCAGCATATGGAAATAAAATCGCTCTTCTAAAGTGAGTATAAGTCATTAAAAATCCTGATAAAATTGGAGTAATAATTTGTGCTCCCATACTAAACGCATAATAATAACCAGTATATTTACCTACATCATCACCTTTAGATAGCTCAACTACCATTGGATAACTATTAACATTTATACTTGCCCAAGCAATTCCTGTTAAGCCTAAAACAGCATACATTAAAACGTTTGTTTCTGGAGTTACAAAAATAACTGATGTAAAACAAATAGTTAGTAATCCTACTCCAAATAATACTACTTTTTTACGACCAATTTTTGCAGACAGTATTCCAATTGGAATAAAAGCTAAAATGGCAGTAATATTAGCGATTAATAGTATTTCAGCGAATCCCATATCAAGCATTGTTGGTGCGTAGTCTGATAATTTAGAAATAATGGCATTATATCCCATAAACCAAAACAGTACACTAAATAAAATTAAGAGTAATGACCTACGTTTATCTTTATCAACATTAATATTTTCATCTTCTGCTTTTTTATCAAGTTCTTCTTCTAGTCCAGTAATGCCAAACTTTAAATCATCAGCTTCTTTTAATTTTACTAACTCAACTTCATTAACATTTAATAAAAACACTGATAAAGAAATAATCATAATAGCTGCAACTGAGACAAAGACCCATAAATAAGGAGCATAAGAGTTCGTACCTATTCTTAAAACAGTAGAAATAATTAAAAATAGTACGCCACCAACTGCACCCATTAAATTAATAATTGCATTAGCTTGGCTTCTTAAAGGTTTTATAGTTACATCTGGCATTAAAGCAACAGCTGGAGATCTAAAAATACTCATCGCTATTAAAGCTACTAATAAAACTAACATAAACAAAATAAATGTTTTCATATCAGCCTTAGTTTCATCCCAAACTTGATTACTCAAGTATGTGCTATATCTATCTTTTACACCAAATCTATCAGCGATATGAAGTTCTGTTTCATCTGTATAGTTTGTATAATCACTTTTAGCTAGTATTTCTCCTATTTCTGTTTTCTCAACAGACTGTTTCATAGAATCATGAATTAATACCCATGTTTTAACTAATTTATCATTTTCTCCTTTAAATGAATTATATTCTTCAATAATGGCTGTGTTATCTTTAATATAATTAGTTTGTTTTTGATCAATTAAACCAATTCCCACAAAAGCAATTGCGGCAATAATCGTTCCAATAAAAATGTATGGAGTTCTTCTACCCCATTTTGATTTTGTTTTATCAGAAAGAAGTCCAAACAATGGGAGCATAAAAAGGGCAAAAATATTATCAAGTGCCATGACTACTCCGCTCCAAAATTGGTCTAAACCAAACTTATTAATTAATATTTTAGCAATTAAATTGTCATATGCTTGCCAAAAAGTTGAAATTAATAAAAATGCAAATGCTACAAAAATAATTTTCTTTGTGTTTAGTTTCATAGTTATCTCCTTTAATTACGTCTTTTTAAACTATTTATTTTATTTAAATAAGGGTCTAATAAGTTGCTAATTCCTTTAACTATTAAGACACTTAGAAATGCTGTAAATCCTAATTTACCACCAATTCCTCCAAAAGGAAGATAAATTATTAAAAATGAAAATAATAATGCTACAACTAAAAGATAATTTAATTTCAAGTTTTCTTTAGTTGTCATTCCAATAAAGGAAGCACCTAAAATAACACTAGTAATTAAAGTACCATAACTAAAATTAGGTATTAGTAAAAAAATAGAACCAATTAAACCAACAAAAGCACTAGATAATACAGTACTTAAATTATAATGTCTTTGAATTATTCCAGTTAGTAGTGCAGAAATAACAGCCGCAATAATAATTAAATAAACCTCAACTGGAGTATATGTTACAAGTATTTCATTTTTTGCGAATATCGCAATAAAAACTCCAGCAAAAAAAGCACTACTACCAAGTTTCCCTCCATATCCTGAATAAGCATTTTCAATTAAAGAATAAAGTAAAGCTGATATTACTACAATAACTGAAAAATAACCAATCCCAACACTAGTCATTCCAATAAAAGCTCCTATATATAATGCATTTTCAAACTTATTTATAAAAAGAGCCCCTACTAAACCAACAATCGGTACCATAATAAGAAAGTGAATATTTAAGTAATTATGAAATGAATATACTAAAAAACTTGAGACAATCAAGTTTGCCATTGCATAAATTAAATTTATAGATAAACTTTCTTCCTTGTAAGTCGTATTTTTAAGCTTAAAAATTACTGAAATAATTAAAAAGACAAAAAGCAAACTTAATACTAGTGTTATTACAATGTTTTTTTGAATAAAAATAGTTCTAATTAAACCAGAAATAGCTAATAATGATAAAATTACTTCACCAATAAGTGTTCTTTTATTTATTAATGTTTTCATAGAAATACCTACTTATTATATTTTTTAGAGCTACCTAAAACTTTTTCTTTAGGATATTTTAAGTTGTTTTTCTCTATTTTATTTAAAATTATCTCTTTTATATCTAAATCATAATGATGAGCTAATGTTAATGCGTATATTAAAATATCAGCTAATTCTTCTTTTACGTTTTCAATATCTCTTTCTTGATCTTGCCACTGAAAGTTTTCTAAAAGTTCTGCTGCTTCTATTACAATTGATTTAGCTAAATTGCTAGGGCTATGAAACTGTTCCCAGTCTCTTTCATCTCTAAATTTAATAATTTTTTCAATTAACTCTTTCATTTTAACTTTCACCTAAATACTTTATAAACCAATTAGTAATTTCTTCTAAACGTTTAATTCTTGATTTAGGTCTTCCTCCTCTAGATAAACCATGATTTTCATTTTTAAACCAAACAAGTTTTGAATCCACACCATTTTTCTTAACTACTGTATACAGTTGCATTGCTTGCTCAATTGGACAACGATAATCTTTATCTGAGTGAATAAACAAAAGTGGTGTTTTAATATTGTTTGCGTATTTTAAAGGTGATTGTTCCCAAGCTTTTTCAAAATCACTAATTGGATGGGAAGCTGTTTGATCAGTTTGAAAATAAAAACCAATGTCACTAGTCCCATAAAAACTAATCCAGTTAGAAATGCTTCTTTGAGTTGCGGCTACTTTAAAATCATTATTATGAGTTACAATCCAGTTTGTCATAAAACCGCCATATGATCCTCCAGTAACGCCTAGTTTATTTTTATCAACTGAGTAATTTTTCAAGACAAAATCTTTAAATGCCATAATATCATCATAATCAATAGTGCCATATTTGCCTCTTATATCAGCGAAGTCATCACTATAGCTGTCACTGCCTCTTGGATTACAAAAATAAACAATATATCCTTTATTTGCCCATACTTGCATTTCATGATAGTAAACATCACTATAAATAGTTTTAGGCCCACCGTGGATGTCTAAAATAGCTGGATAAAGTTTGTTTTTATCATAATCTTTAGGTAACATTACCCATCCATCAAGTTTAGTATCGTTATTATAATACTCGTGATATATTGGTTTACTAACATATTTATCTTTTAAAGCTTCATCATTGTAATTACTTAGTTTTATAAGTTCTTTTGAGCTATAATCTAGTTTGTATAACTCTTGTAAATTTTGTTCAACTAAGGCAATTAAAATAAAGTTATCTTTAAAATTAATTAAACCATCAATACTAATCTTTTCGTTGTAATAGTCATTAACATTATTATCAAAAAAATAAAGCTTTGAACGGTCTTTTTGTGTACTTAAAAAATATAATTTATTATCTTTAATTAAGCTTGATTTACTACCTAACAATCTTACATCTGAACCAATGGAATTATAGGTGCTAAAGCCAAATTCTTCCATTAGAACAGCTTCTTTATTTACAATAGTATAAAAATGATTATTAGCATTGATACCATACTCTTCAAATGGTGCCGCAAGCACATAATAACGGTTATTTAATTCAAAAAAAGAGGCGATATTTAAAGTAGTGTTCTTATAAACTTGCTCAAGTGTTTTAGTTTCTAAATCATAAATATAACAATCACTATAAAAGTTTAATACTTCACTTCTTTTTTTGGCAAGCAAATATATTTTATTAGTTTCTTTTTGATAATTAACTTGACTTAAGTTAATATCTTTGGGGAAAACATTTTTATATTCATTAGTTATTGGGTTAAAAGTAATTAGTTGATTATTTCCTTCTTTAATAAAAGAACCACCATCAAAATAAAAAGGTATACTTTTAATTTCTTCATATAACTCATCATTTTTAAGCATTTCTAAAATTTCACTACGGTTTGCAGGATCTTCATAAATTAAGTGATTACTTTCTGATAAAAACGATTCAATTAACCAAGTATCTTCACTAACAACCGTTAAGTTTCTTACTGGTAAATAAAGAGTTTTATAATATTCAAAACTTTTTCTTAAAATATCATATTTATATAGTGGTGTTTTTCTTTCTAAAAAATCATTTTCTTCTTCTTTAGTCTTTGCATACGCAACTATAATACTTGTCTCATTTAAAAAGTAAAAACTATTATATTTTCCTAAGTTAACAGCTTTATGCGTTTTCTCTCCATCACTAACATATAAAATGTGGTTATAACCATTTTCTCCTAAATTAGCTTTACTAACTAAATAAGCATAATATGTTTCTTCTTTATTTGCCTTTAAGTTCCCCAAATAATTAAAATTTAAAAAATCATTAATATTTATTTTACTCATCTTTTTATACCTCTTTTAATTTAGCATAGTCATTAGCTATCAAGGCAGCTACTTTTGCATTATTATAAACAAGTTCTAAGTTTGCCGATAAACTTTTCCCTTTAGTAATTTCTTTTAGTTTTGCAAGTAAAAACGGAGTTGTTTCTTTGCCTGAAATGTTTTTTTGTTTGGCTTCTAATAGTGCCTCTTCAATCGCATTATTAATGTCATCTTTATTTAAGCTGTATTCTTTTGGAATTGGGTTGGCTACGACAATTCCTCCTTTTAAAAACTCCCATTTGTTTTTCATTAACATAGCTATTTCAAAAGGTGTATCTAACCTATAAGTTACATCATGTTTAGATGTATTTACATAAAAGGCAGGTAGTTTATTCGTATTATATCCAATTACTTCTACTCCTTTTGTTTCTAAGTACTCTAAAGTTAATCCTAAATCTAAGATTGATTTTGCTCCAGCACAAACAACTAAAACATTTAAATCGCCTAATTCTTCTAAGTCTCTAGAAATATCAAAAGTTTCACTCGCGCCGCGGTGTACTCCACCAATACCACCAGTTGCGAACACATTAATACCTACATGATTAGCAATTACCATTGTTCCTGAAACTGTAGTAGCTCCTGTTAGCTTTTTTGAAAGACAATAACCAAAATCTCTTTTACTTACCTTTAAGACATTTTCTCCTTTGGCAAGTTTTTCTAAGTCTTCATCTTCTAAACCAACTTTAATAACTCCATCAATAATTCCAATAGTTGCTGGAGTAGCATTTAAATCTTTAATTATTTGTTCTACTCTTTTTGCCATTTTAATATTTTCTGGATAAGGAAGCCCATGTGAAATTATTGTTGATTCTAATGCGACTACTCCTTTTTTATTTTTTAAAGCTTCTAAAACTTCTTTTTTAAGCACGATTTCCATATTTATTTACCACGCTTTCTAATAATTCTTTTGTGAGTTCTTGATTGTTTGCTTCTTTAACCTTTAAAGTAATACTAGCTAAAGAGTTGCCATATAATAGTTCTGGTTTTTTATATACTTTAGCATAAATAACACCAGCCAAAAAAGCATCTCCTGCTCCTGATGTGTTTACTATCTCTTCGCTAATTGAAGGAAAATATCTTAATAAGTTATCAATAAACAAATAGCTGCCATTGCTACTATCAGTTAAATATACTTCTTTTAATCCTTGATTAGCTAGTTTTTCTGCTAAATTTAAAGCTGGAAGTTCATTACTATTTAAAAGTGCATTAGCTTCTAACATATTACATTTTAGGGCAGTCAATTTATTTAAATAAGGCTTAAATTTAAGCACTTTTTTTGTCGAGATTGCTTCAGCGTAAATAGGAATATTTGCGTTATTTACAATATATTCTATTAACTGTTCACTCAAGTTAGCGTCAATTACTAATAAGTCATATTTATCAAATTCGAGCTCTTTAATAAAGTTAATGTCTAAATCATTTAATGCATCCATTTCATTAACCCCAACTCTAAAATCATTTTCTTCATCAAAAATAGCTAAATATTTAGGTGTTGGTAAATTAGATTCTTTTATGATTGTTGTTAAGTTTAAGCTACTTAAATGTTTTTTTACTTTTAAATTAAAATCATCATTTCCTAAAACAGTTGCAAAACTAACATCTAATCCAAGTCTCACTAAATTTTCTGAAATATTTTTACCTACTCCACCAATAGAAAAATCTATTGTTCCATTATTAGAATCTTTATTTATTAATTTATTTGTGACTCTTCCATAAATATCAATATTAGTACCACCAATAACTAAAATTTTCATTTTAAGCCTCCATGTTGTTTATATAAATAAACAGAGTTTGTTAAACTTTAAATCAATTTTATCATAATTAAGTAGTAAATACTTAAAAAAATAAAAACGTCACTAATTAAAGTGACGGTATTTATACTATTTATTTTTTTATAATTACTTTTCTTGATATTCTGCTTCTTTTACTTCTTCATTAGTTCTTGTGTTACTTCTTTGATTAGTTAAATGTAAGTAGTAATTAACTAAGACTGTTTGTAAGTAAGGCACAAAATATAAAAAATAAATTCCAAATGTTATTATTCCTAGTAAATAATGACCAATAAAACTTAAAAGTAACACAAATAGATCCATCTTTTTACCAGCCATTAACTCTTTACTCTTTTTAAAAGCATCTAAAATATCTATATCTTTGTTCTCAGCTACTATAAATACTGCTTGACCATACATTAAAGCTAATATTACTCCAGGAACTATTAAAAGTAAAAGCCCTACTGAAACTAATAACGCTAATAAAATAAATACTACAATAACTTTTAGTGCATGATTAAGATCTTTAAATGGTTCAACAAACCTATTTACATCTATTTCTTTATTTCTAAGTACATCTTTAGTAACTAAAAAAAGTCCCATTACTAAAAGTGGTGTTAAAATAATTCCTATTCCAATTAACGTTAAACCACCAGATATAGCACTAGCTACTAAAATTACTACTAAAAGCATTAACCTTTTTCCGACTAAAGCTGCTTTTGCTTCTTGTTTAATTAAATTCTTATCCATAATATCCTCCACTCTTTTAATTATAACATGTTTAAATATCTATTATTAATGTAGTGCTTTACAACTTTACTTGATCATTTTATGAGTCGTTTTCTTGTCTTACTTATAAGTAAAAGATAAAATAATGCTACATTGTAGGAGGAATTCACTATGATAAAAAAGATGAGTAAATTAAGTTTATTTTTTATTACAATTTTTACTTTATTATTGCTGGTATCGTGTGGAACTAAAAAGTATACTGTATCTTTTGATAGTAACGGTGGTACTGCTGTAGTCTCTCAAGTAGTCACAAAAAATAAAAAAGCTACTAAGCCAGCTAACCCTACTAGAGCTAATTATGACTTTGTTGAATGGCGTTTTAATTTATTTAAAAACTTCAGATGATGATTATTTAATTAGTAATGTCTTTTATATTCCGTATGAAGATGACGAAACTGTAATTATTGTTATTGAGGATGATTATTATTTACTAAGTGATCTAGTATCTTTACCTATCATAAATTCATCTGATCCTCTTTTTGAATTTGATTACTATAGCATTCAAAACGACTATACAAACACTGAAATTCGTAGTTTATATGAATTAATAATGTTTGTTGTTAATAGTTATAGTAGAGTATTTGTGTTAGAGCCTCACTTTAAAGAGATATAAATAATTTATCCCTTTTGAATAAAAAAAGCGCCCTTCTTTGGTCGCTTTTATTATTTTATAAACTTTTAATTGTAAAAAATGCAGTGAAGTAAAATATCGCTAAATAATGCAGTTTCTCATTATCATAAACATACTCCAAAAGTTTAATTCCTGCTGTTTTTTTAGGTTGGTTTAAGTAATGGTTAATTTTGTCGGGTAATATTATTGATTTAACAATCCTTTTAATTTTTAAGTTGTTTTCTTTAAAAGATAAACTGTCTAATAGTTCATTTTCTAAGTCTTTAAAGTTTTCTTCATATTTTTTATCAAAATAGACATTTAAATATGCTTTAGGATAATTATCTCCATAATAAACTCTTACTTGATTAATTAAATGTTGGTTTACACCAAACTTTAATTCGCTAGCTAACTTTTCATTTACTATTAGACTTTTATTTTCTAGTAAATCAACTGATAATTTTAAGTTTTGATTTTCAATGTGTTTTATTAATGATCCAGTATATTCCTCATTAAAAGCTAATACTTCACGGTATACATTACAGTACCTTCCTTTTTCACATTTAATAAAGACACCTTCTTCAACTAAAATATCAAAAGCCTTAATAACTACTTCTTTTTCAACATTTAATTGTTTGCTTAATTTTTCATAGTTTAATATTTCATCAGAAAACTGATGTAATAAAATTGCTTTCTTAATTTTTTCATAAATTTGAATCGAAAAATCTTTATTACTTCTACGATCAATTACAATTTTATTTAAAGCGTTCATTAAATTGCCTCCAATTCAAAATATTTTCCTGGATAGACTGTATTTACTAATACTACTAAATCGTTTCCGATATAATAATCAGCTTTAAAATAATAAAGGGCTGAATCTTTAGATATATCTAGTATAGTTTCGTATAAACTATTTGAGTTTGCGGCATTAAAACTATAATCGGCTCTAACTTTTCTAGTTGAGTGCTTTTTAATATAATTAAAGACGTTAAGTTCACTTTTTAAATAATCTAAAGTATAATCAAAGTAACGACCATTAACATAGATATTTTGATAACATATCGGCAAGTCGTCTTTTACTAATATTTGTGTTATTTCATAAATATCATTACTAACTTCTCTTAATTTTTTTGTTACTTCATCATATTTAGTTGTTTTTTGAATATTTAAAACTTTATGAGTTATATTATCATGTCCTTTAATATCAATTACTTTATCTATATCTTGATATGAAAGTCTAATTACTTTTCTATTAACAACAAAAGTTCCTGAGCCTTTAACTCTTTTGATTAAGTTTTCTTCTTCTAATATTTTATAAGCTCTTTTTACAACAATATCACTAATATCATAAATTAACTTAAATTCTTTTTCTGATGGTAGTAATGTCAAATGACTAATTTCTTTATTTAAAATTTTAGTTCTTATTTGACTTGATATTTGTTTATAAAGAGGTGTTTTAATTGTTTTATCTATTTTTAAAAATACCATTTATTTTACCCCTATTTTTTAATATAACATACTTAAGTTAAAAATGAAGCAACTTTTTCAATTATTTTACAATATTCATTATAACTATAAATAAGTATATTATATTACTAAAAAACTCGCTTAAATATTGCATTTATTTATTAAAAATATAAACTAATCTATTTCTATTTTAAACAATTTATTGTATATGTTTGTCTTTTAATATTAATCAGTAAATTTTAAATTAATGCTATTTGTTAACTTATAAATAATTTATTGTATATAATTAAATTAAGTATTAAAGGAGGCTTTTATGGAATATATAGGTTTACTGCTAGCGTTAGTAGTTGGTTATGTTTTACTACACTTATTAAATAACTTTTTAGGCAAGAAAAACATTAATTTTTTAATGATTACTCCGATTGCTCTTTTTTTATTAACAGTTTATTTTTGGTATTTAACTTATCAAACAAGAGGACAATTAGCTGTTGTTGCTTATATAATTTTTAGTTTAGCTATTACTATATTATTTATTGAAGCATTAGTTTCTGCTTTAATCATTTATGCTAAAATTAAAAAGGAAAACAGAGAATAAAATGTTTATACTTAACAAAAAAGCACTTATTCGTGCTTTTTTTATTTTAACTGCAGTTCTTTTTCTCTTTTTAAAACATCTTCAACTGATAAATTATGAGCTTTAACCCATCTATTATCTTTATGGAGGCGGCATTCACTTGAACAAGAACCTAAATACTTCTCTTCTGAAGCTTCGCTTGCTAGTATTTGTTTATTG
>CAZYSQ010000013.1:7709-34755 GCA_964649865.1 uncultured Acholeplasmataceae bacterium | reverse complement strand
AGTATTTGCTACTCCACTAGTTAATCCCATAGATAATCCAGCTCCTGTAGCTAATGCATTCGCTACTCTATTAGCTTGTCCAGTAATATTAATACCCCAAGTGCCACTTGCAGCAGCAGAGGTCTTTGTAGTTCCTCCAACTGTTACAGATATTACCCCAGTAGTACTTTGTGAAACTGCTGTTAGTAAAGCTTTTTTAGCTGAATCTACAATATCTCCAACAGTAAGAGCACTTTGATTCGCCCATGTAGGAGCAGAGCTTCCATTACTTAGTAATACCTAGTTTTGAACACCTCCAGTTGTGGGTGCATATATATTAAATGTATTTAAGCTACTACTATAAGTAAAAATAGATGTACCATTGACTGAATGTTTTACTTCACCGTTAATGTTAGCTTCTACAGCAGTCCAATAAGTAGCAACGTTTAATCCACTTCCTGTACCGTCTTTAATACAAATAAGTAAGTCTCCTGCCGAACATTTCTATCCAGCATATGTGCCTACAGAAGTAATACGATAAGTATCTCCTATATCACATTTAGTAGGAAAAGAAGCAACTGAGCCTGCTGATGTGGTAGTAGTATATACTCCATCAGCGTAGCTAATTGTTCCTTTATACCTCATTGCATCATTAGCAACAAAACTATTATTTACATAATCAATTATTTGTTGAGTAGTTAATAAGGTAGTGCTAGTAGTGTTTTTAGCAATTGCGTCAGCAACACTCGCTGCCATCGGTAAATCTGAAGTGGTAATTTCTAACCACTGCCCATTACCTCTAATGAATTCTGTTTTCTTTCCAGTAGAACCAGGAACCAAACCTCTTACACCTGCTGAAAAATTCGGAGTATAATCCGTTCCATGAGTAATAATATGTCCGTCCTTAGTAAATACTAATTGAACATAATCCCCAGAGGTAGCTGGTGGTAGAGTTAGTCTATCAGAAACTTCTGCATAGGTATTTGCAAAATTTAATAGTGCCATGTTATATGTTATTCCATTTTAATATGATTTTTTTATCTTTATCTATTCCGAAATCATTGCCCATTGACATTACCTGATCCTCTGAACCATCGTATTCATTATATAGTTCATTATCTACTACTACTCTATTTTTATTTATTGGAGCAGTTTCAATGATATGTCCTCTGTTATCATACTATACTTTTACTGGAATTGGGGCTTCATTAGCTTCAATAGAATTAGAGTGAGTAAGTATTACACTGGCTCCTTCCTAGAAAGAATTTAACCCAGAATTAGCTGGAGTTATTATTCTTTCTAACTTCCTCTCTAGCATATTATCTAGAGTTATGACTTCTTTTCCATCTTTAACTAAAACAGCTTCAGCAGTAGTCTAAGGAACAAATATCTAACCATGTTGCTTAAGTTGTTTAATAGTTAATTCCATATTAGCCTCCTATTATTTGATCATTAAGGTCAGTATTTACCATACTGTCATATAGATTTGCTGGGATTACGTAATTAACTACAACTTTAGAACCTGTAGAAGTTATTACGTCTGATGCTGTAATCGTGTTAACTAACTAACCTTTGATAATATTTATCTATTCATTAAATACTTCTAAGGTTACATATCCAGATAAATCTACATCTGTCTATATAGAACCCATTTCTTCCCAAATATATTTCTTTTGAGTAGATTCATATACGCAAATGTATTCTTTAAATATATTCCCATTTACACCTCCAGAAGCTGGTACTAAATAAATAGAATTAGTAGTACTTGCGGATGGAGTTGGAAGGACGGTAACTATCTTATATAATTCAATATTAAATGTAGCACTAATAACTCCTTCTGGAGTAATATTGATTCCTGCACCAGCAGTTAGTTTATTCTGCTTAGTATCAAGAGCTGCATTAATATTGATTACAGCCTAATTAAGTTTTAAAATGTCAGCTGCATTTGTTCCAACTACCCCAAGAGTAGTTCTTAGAACTTTGTCTAATGTTGTAATACCTAATGAAGCCATTCCTGGAAGATTAGTAGTATTAACTACTACTGCTTCAGCTAATGTTATAGGTACAAATTCTTTACTAGACTAAAATAATCTTTTTATTTGTGTAGTACTCATAGTTTAAATAAATCGCTTGGTATTTCGTAATCAGCATGAGATCTTAAAGTAGAGTTTACAAAATCTAAGTTGCCTATCATGCTTTCAACTTCCCCCTTAGTAACGAATTGTTTATTGTTATTTTCAACAATTTTTGATAGTATATCATTTATTTCTTCCTTACTATAAACTCCTAAATTATTTCTTGCTAGCTATTTCTCAGACTCAGTTTTAAACTCACTTAAATAATTTTCTTTACATAAATGAGTCTTATATTGTGGTTTTGGGCAATCCTTAACCAATGTATTAGTACATCCAAATCCAGTATCTACTGATTCAATAACTGAATCTTCATTCTTCTATGGTTTACATTTTAATGTTGGACCACAAGGAACTAAAGAAGTTTTCCCTATTGATATGAATCCTGTTTCTACTGTAGTTTTAATTGAATCATCCGCATATATTATTGTTTCCTTTTTGGGAGGAATCTTTATAGTCTCCTATATTTTAAGCGGAGGCTTTTTTATTACTTCTTTCGGGGTTTCAATAATAATTATGGGTAAAGGATTATCTGGTTCTTCTTGTTTTGGAACATTAAAACCAGTATTTATAGTAGTAAGTAATGATTTAGAAGGAAGTGGCTAGGAAGTAATCCTCCCTAGCTCAATTTTTTCCAATTCTAAATTCTCATTCATTTAACGTAATCTTATTTGGATACCCAGAAGTATAATCATAATTTACAACATCTTCAACTTTTCTAAGCTCTTTTATTGCTAATAAATGTTGAGCAGTATTTACGAAGCACTTTCCTGCATACACCTCCAACTAAGATAAAAATTCCTTAGCCTTATCTACTGTTAGTTCTACAATTTCACTTCCGAGAACTAAGGACATACTATCAGAACTACAATTAGCTAAGTTCTGTAACCCAACTCTGGTAGCTTTATCTAACCAATACTCTTTTCCTTTATAATAAAATGAATTAATTTCTGAAGATTTATCGTAAGCTTCTACTACAGCTTCAAGCGTTTGTAACATAAGCTTAAAGTAACATACTCCATCTTTTAATTCAAATATTTTCTTCCAAACACCCAGAGGGAGCTTTAGAAGCTCCTCTTGAGTGAGTAAGGTTTTCAAAGAGTTATCCTTATTAATTACATAATAACGATCTTCGTGACTTATTTGTATGAAATTACTAGCCATTCTTAGAATAATTAAATTTAGTAAATGGTACTCCTTGGTGTTTAGTTAATCTCCAAGCATTATTATATTGTGCTGTATTCCAATATGAGGGATCAGTATAACTACCTACAATCCATTCATTGGAGTATGTATATCCTCCAGAACCTCCCTCATACTACTAAGTTCTCTAATAAGAGTAGTTGTTAGCAGCAGACTAGTTGATAGAAGTAGTTATATTATTCACTCCTGCATTATCTCCAGAACCAACAATATTAGACCATACAGATGGGAACTAGTTAGTAGCTCTAGAATAAGCAATAGAGAATATGGGAGTTGTTAATACTCCACCTCCATTAGCAACAGAAGTACTAATTGACTGTCTTACGGTATCCCCAGTATTAAAATTACTTCCTGACACACTATATCCTCTGTAGTAAATAATTCTAGAAAATTCTGTTACAGACGGAGCATACCAGTTTCCTTTCTAATATGCTGAATTTAATGTTTCAGCTTTCCTTACCTATGGCTCATATACCTTCATACTATAGAAATATGGATATAGTAAGCAACTCATAATATCCGTACCAGAAGCATTTGTCCATACAGTCTAAATTGCTTCACATAGATTATTAAGACTATCTAAGGATTCGATGTAATATTCCCAATTAGTAGAGCCTCCTGATGATACTTGTTTTCTGCTTATATAAGGCTTACAAGCTGAATTATTATACAAGATAGGAAGTATTTTACTATTTACGTGATTAATATATAACTCTGTATCAGAATCTCCAGCAAATGCTGTATTTACCTACGTTGTATAAGTAGATACATTAATATTATTAACCAAATTAGGGGTAGCTGTACTAGAAATCGTCTCATAATTAGTGATGGAGACATTTGCTAGATAAGCAGAAACCTAGTATAGTTGTTGTAATATTTGGTCCTGAGAACCTTGATTTCCATCAGCACTGTATCCTAAGTAATAAGACTTTTCAGGATCAGTATACTCTTTTCCTATTATATAAACAGTTCCAGAGGTACTATTGGTTTCATCTTTAGCATATACTAATCCTACTAGCGTTTTTGTAGAATCATAAGAGCTAGTAAATGTTCCATCAGCATAAGCGAAATCTCCAAGCTGCGGAGCTTTCCAAATAAAGCTTACTTTAACAGTTTTCTTAATAGGAGTTGCACTATTAGCTACCTTCATACTAATAGTAACCATAGCTGTACTACTAGATTCTTTCTTTAGAGTAATTGCACCAGTCTAGTCAATTGTGGCGACATCTGTTGAAACTCCAGACATAGAATAAGTAATATCCAAATATCCATTTACTAATGGGTTATATGGGTTTATTCCGGCTTTTATTTCTACGTCATTACCAGATGCTACAGTAATATCAAACAAGTTCTAACGAACAATAGTTCCAGATTCTCCAGCTTGGTAATATACTGATACCTCTCCAGCACAACTAAAATCAACTATCTCAGCACTCTAGAAATGTATTCTAATCTTAGATTGAGAATTAGAAATATCTCCGAATGTATTTACTAATAATTGTTTGGTAGCAAAGCTGATAGCTTTGAGAGTTGTACTTCCTGCAGTATTTACAATATAAATATCTCCAGTCAAGTTACAAGTATGAGTAAGAATCATTTTTCTCAAAGCATCTTCTGTTATATACAGATTAGCATTACGTATAGTTACTGACTATAAAGCATTACAGTTAATTAACTACTCGCAGAAGTTAGCTACATTGAAGCTTCCTACATTATCACAATCTATGTATACAGTTGCTAGGTTATTTAATCCCTCAAATGTAATATCTGTTAATCCAGGATTATCATAGATTCTAAATGTTTCTATAGTATTTGGAAGAATCACATTTTTTAACCTACCAGTCTAAGGGAGGAGCACACTCTTAGTAGTTGTTTTTGATAAATCTATCGTTTCTAATTTTAAGAATTTAGATAAATCCATCTCTGTAGGAAGAGTCATATTTCTTAAAGTTAAACTTTCTAGTACTGGAAATGATGGAGTAAATAAACTAATTGCTAAATCAGGATAATTACTTGGGAATAGACTAGTATAGTCATCTAGTTGAGCATTATCAATCTAGAACTCTGTAGCTCTAGCAAAATTAGCGTCAATAGTAGACATCTTCAAACCTAGAATATTTAACTTCTTGTATAGAGTAGTTAAATAAATACCTTGATTAATTGCAGGATCTCCTTGATTAATTTCAGCAACATAATTATTTCCAGTTTGTGCTAGATTCTTTATTGCGTCGAAATTAGATGCCTAGAAACTAGATAAGTATAAGTTCTTACCATTATAGTGATATACTGGATAACAATCTTGATATGGCTCAAATTCCATCCTTAATCTTAGAGTATCTCCACTACCTGCGGAACTAGCAGTTCTTAATGCAATAGCACCAAGAGAAGTCTAAGCATAAGTAGACAGGAATGCGAACCTCTTTGCCATGAACTATTTCTCACAAGCTAGACAAGAACCGTGGCTCTATTCTATAGGTTCAATTTCATTATTACTATAATAAGAGAGAACTTTAGAATTTTTAATAGCTTGAGCATTTTCATAATATATCTTAGCTGTATGATTATAAGCTACTGCTGGGAATGTTTCTTGTACGTCAAAGAACACTTTATAGAAATAGTTAGATTTATCTTCCATACTATTACTATTTTTAAACGCAGTGTTTATAATACTAGCTAAATATGTTTTTATCTCTGACTCAAAACACTAATCGAACATGTAAAAGAATACATTATTTGCATCTCCCCAATATACTGAATCAGATCCTCTATAAGAAGTTTCTAGTAAATTATAAGGTTTTGATTGAAGACCATTATTATCAGTTACCAAAATAGTGTCTAAGTCGTCTCCTAGTAGTCTAACTAAGTAGTCTCCTTTTCCATTTTCTACAAATACTCCCGCTCCGTTATCTTCTCTAAGTTTTCCAATTATTTGGAAGTATGTATTTTTTGCTCTATTATCTGTTCCAGATACAAACTTAATAAATCCTTGATGGAAAGCAATATCATTAACATCAACGTAGTTCTTAATCTTTGTAATGAAGTTAGCCCTCATTGCATCGATTGCTACTGGGATGCCTAGAGCACTACTAGTGCCAGCTAATTCATATATATTAGCTCTTGCCCATCCTGTAGCAGATGCATAGCTAACTCCAGCACATACCCACTAACTATTAATATCATCATAACGATATATATCTCCAGATTTATGACTACTAGGATTTAATGTACAGGTGTTTGCAGTTACAATATACTTTTTAGTAACATCCCATCCTGACGGACTAGTAGCACTAGTCTAAATCATATTATAGTCATTAGTATATACGAAATCATAGAACTCTCTGAATTTCTTTAGAGATTCATGGACAGCTTCGTCAAACTGGAAGTATGTTTTACCACTTGCATTTTCCTTCTCTGTACATCCGTAATCAATATCCCAGGCCCCTCTCTAATCGTAAACAATTGATTCATCATCAATGAGAAGATTATCCCAAGGACGAAGAAGAGAATTAGCGTAAGTAATAGTAGGCTAGTTAGTTAGTCCATAAGTATCTTCTCCAAGAACACCAGCAGCTCTTTGAAGTGCTTGCCAAGGACGTCTAAAGTTAGTTGACGGGTCAGTATTTTCTCCACCTTCTAGCATTAAATACTCTGGGGTCTTCTTTTTATCATACCCACAAGAAGCATTATCTCCTTTACCGGCTCCCCAAGTTTGGAATCCCATAAATTTAATAGACTCATTATTGTCTAACAAGTCAGCAAGCTCTACATTAGAAACATCTTCTAAATCTGTTTCCCAGTAGAAATATAAGAATGGTTCTTCATGTACTGCCTTCTGTCCTCCAGATATTAGATTTCCTCTAGATGCCTTATATGCATCATCAAACAACTTACATGAACCAATCTTATGAGACTGCATAGAAGAAGCAAAGTTTATTTTACCTACTAATTTGGTAATCTTATAAGCTGTGGTATCTTGCTAGCCGTCATAAGGAGGCATTACATAATAACCTTTTGTAGAAGTAGCAGATTCCATAAATGTGTTAGTTTCTGGATCTAACTATGAATATGGTGTAAATGGACTCTCTATTGTAACCTTTTCTGCACTTTTAAATTTGTTTAGAGCATATGTAACGTTCCATATTAAATATCTCATAGCAGAAGAACCTTGTCCTTTTACCTAACCTTGAGTTAATCTACCTCCATATAATTTGTTAATTGTCTCATTAGCATAATTAACAAACAATGTTGCAGGAAGTTTCTTTTGTGTTTTCTCTTGTGGAGGTGTTGTATTATCTTCTCCTCCCCAAGCTCTGTGTGGAAACTTAGCCCCAGCTGGGAAAACATAAACTAATGTATTATATTTCTAGTTAGCTTTCTAGAAAGAGATTTCTCCGTTAGTTCCCAAAATGTCATTCTTGTCAAAGAAGGATTCTTTCTAAGACTTCTCTTTTAGGAAAGAAAGATAGTTTTTCTATACCTAATTAAAGGTTAAAGCTGTACTATTATACACCCTAAATAGATAGAAATCAATATCAGATGTAGTAGGATTAATTTGCAAAGCTGCAGATGTAAATGTGCTTAGCTCAGAATCAGTAAGAGAAATTTCTCTGTCTATTACTCCATTTATATAAATCCTTACTAAATTTATAGTTGTATTTGGAGCTGCTTGATCGAAAGCACTTTGAAAGCTTTCTAGGAAATTAGGATAGTAAATATCATTCTTAGATATTGTAAATCCCTTTTGTACAGTTACAAGTACGTGAGTTTCTACTCCTTCCTAGAACTAAGCATTTCTAGCTGTAAATAAATTGTTATCCTCTGTATTCCAGCAGAACTAAGTAGGTCTTAACTGGAGGTTTCCTATAGTAGCAATAGGTTTACTTTCATCGCTTATATTATAAGTCTTGAATCCTAATTCTATAGTAAAATTATTTCCTAATCCTAAATTCATAGGAGATTTAAGAACAGCATTATCTTGAGCAGATATTTTAAATATAGTACGTCCATCTTCTTCCTACCATCCATCAGAGGATTCTAATGTAGAAATTACAGTTGCAGGTTTAGATGGAGTTGCATAATCCTCAGTAATAAATATATCATTTAAATAGCCTTCTATCTAGTCAAAATTCTTAGAGGGGGCTACATCCTAAGAATATATAAATTCCGGATTGACTGCCTCTACTCTCATAGTCTTAAAGTTACTAGTATATGCAGTAGTCTGACCTAAACCATTAGTAAATACAGTGTAGAACTTATAGTAAGTATCATCTACTTTAATAACTAGATATTTTTCTGAGTCGCTACTATTTATCTCTATGTATTTCTTATATGAAGTATCATATATTCCCTATTCATCATAGGATGAGGCTCCTATAACTTCATACTTCATAATTTCTGTAGGATTCATATTACTAGAATCTGGCATTTCATTTTCTAGATATGTAGTAATAGCCATTGAACCATTATCTGGACTAAATACTGTCAGTTCATATAGAGTAGCTACTCCATTATTAGTAATACCATTACTTACCCCATTTATTGCAACTATAGTTTTATTGCAATTATAAGTATATACAACATCAATATATATATAATCAGTATATATAGAATTTTCGATGTTATGTACCGCTCTAATAGCCAGCTAGTTAAGTCCAGAAGATAGACCAGTATAGTTTAATACTCCTCCACTAGTTGTAAAAGAAGCACCATTGTTGAATCCTTCTAGATGATAGTTGCTAGTTGTACCTCCAGTAAGTGAGAAATTAACTAGATTATTAACTAATACTGCCTCTCCATTATAATCTAAAGTAATCACCTCAGTAGTAATGGGAAGTTCTAGAACGTCCTATACATCTGGATCATCTACTACTTGCGCTGTAATTTTTTTAGCCTACTAAGTCTTGGTAAATAGAGCAGTAATATCTATCCAAGCTAATGTGTTTACTAACTGGTCTGATGATATATTAACTCCAGTTATAGCTCCAGTAGAAGAATCTATAATACACTAGTCATACTTAATATTATTAACCCTAAATGTTCCAGACTAAGTACCGTAGCTTATTTTAACATTAAAGGGTCCAATTCTATCTGCTGTAACAGATGTGGTAGCAACAGCATACATAGCAATACCAACTTTAACGTTTCTGTCTGAGTTATACTGCATTAACAATGAGCTATTTGCCTCGGTATATATTTTAGAAGAGTCATTATCTAACATAACTCCATATACCATAATTCCGTATGAATAGGTTGGCGGTATAACAGATACCTCTGTCTATACTTTCTCCCCATTCTCTTTGAGAAGAGTTAGGATACTGGTAGATGAATCATACGAAGCATCTACTATATCCTATCCTTCTGTTTTTTCTATTTTACGGCAAATAAAGTCTTCAACTTCCATACCAGAGTGACCATCCCACTCTGTTAGCAAATCTGTAATCTGATTAGGTAAATTTTCAAATTTTGCCATTTTTTTACAATCAATTATTTTTCCATGAATCATCTTTTAACCAAGGTCTATCTTGTAGCCAAGTCCCACTACCAAAACAGCTTCTAACAGCATCGTATACGGTAAGCCAGACTAACTACGACCCTTTGTATATAGCTCCAATATTCTTCTATACTCTCTACTAAACTTGTTCTACAAGTTCTAGAACATCTTTTTGGACCTGTAATATTAACTTACCATTTCTATATATCATAATTTAGCAAAATCTTCTTTGACTTTGGCTTTAATCTCTTTTGCCTTACTGAGATATTCTTTATACTCAGATAAAGCTGTAGAGTCTCCAGTGGGATTCTCAGTATAGCTGTTGTACGAATTTATTAAATCAAATTCTTCGTCAACAGTAAGAAAACTTCTAATAATTGCCTTTACACAATCCTTATAATTAGGTTGTCCGCTAAGTAAAACCTAGATAAAGTTGTACTAAAGTTCTAATTTAGTATCTCCTTCATAGTCCATTACTTCAGCTTCGACTTCTTTTATATCATAGTTATAGTAATAAGTACCGTTCCCAAGTTTTTGGATTGTCTAAGGATAAACGTTCATTTGTATTCTATTTGGTTCTAACATAGGGTGTTATTTTAAAATTTAGAGGAAGTTTGTATCTAAGTAGAGAATGGTATAATTTCTTATTTATACTTTAGAATAATAGGATTTGTTGTTATAAACAAAGTGTATTCTAAAATGACTGTTATAATCAACAACCTCTATAATATGAATATATTTATTATAAAACCTAGATACATTAACTTCTTTTCTATTCCAGTTTGAGAATTTTAAGCCAGTTTATTATCTAAACTGATTTTTTTATATCTTAAGATACTCTATTTAGTGTTCTGAACCCGACAACGGAACGGGCATAGTCGATGTTATCGTCAGAACGGAAAAAGCCGAGACCCGCATTGCTGCCACTATTCGCGTCACCGCCCACCCGCAGCGTGCGAAGCGCTGTAGATTCAGCACTACAATAGTGATAATCACACATATAATCTGTAGACGAAAGTGCGCGGCAAGAAGATGGTATAATCTCTGCTGTCTTTCCTAAATCAAATTTGTTAATGTATCCATCTTCTGCTACCTCATATCCAGCTATAGTCTTGTTGCCAATTGCGTCAGTAAACTCCGCTTTATCTGTGGTAGTATATACACTACTTATTTCATTCTCTGCAGTTCTTTGAATAACTACTCCATCTAGGTCTGTCGAAATATCTCCAAATGGATTATCAAAGCCTCTCCAACGTGGTACTTTAAAAGTATGAGTATCTACTTTACTGGTTCCGTTTGTTGCAGTACACTCTGGAATAACTAAATCTTTGATTCCAGTAAAGTTACCAATATCATTACAGTAACCGCATGGGGTAAGAGGACTGAGGTCATTATATCCAGCCCAACTTGTCATACCATTATTCCAATATGCAACCCCCCTTCCTAAACCTCCTTGACGATAGCCATCAGAAGTAAGCTCTGCCTTGTAGTCAGCCTAAGAGTCAAAGTTAGCATATTCAATTACATAGTTCCAATAGAATATCCATTTATAATATTCGTAACATAGTAATTCAGAACCTGCGTTTGTAGCATAAGTTCTCATTGTAGCTCTTGGGATACTAGTTCTTGGTTTACCTAAGTCACTTCTAAATGCATCAGTATTTAAATATGTGTCGAAATCCTTCCTATTCCTACCGCCTCTATATGCTGCAGTAGTATTAACTACGGATACAGCTTTTGGAGTCGCAGTAGTATTAACTGTGCTTCTGTATGCGTCAATTAACAATTCCGGTATTTCAACCCAAGAATCGTCAAGCTTTACTAGAGAAATTCTAACCCATCTTTTATTTCCATTGGAACCAGACTTACCATAGAACTTAGGAGTGTTAACCCTAACAGTTCCTTTACTACCATCAAGCACAGAAGGAGTAGTTCCATCTTCCTTATAAGCCCAATTATCTGGATATAAGAAATAGTTTATATTAGCCCCGTTGGCTACACATCCTCTATAAGCAGACTAAATAGGAAGTGACTTATGCAGTAGCGGATTTCCAATTCTAGTGAGGATAGGAGAAGATACGGTAATATTCCATTCTACTCCATAGGAGTAAAGATCTGCATTCATAGCTGTTACCTAATTATCTAAATTTTGCTAAGCTGTTTGAAGTTTTTCCCAAGCCTGATTAAGTGCCTAGAATTGAGACTCTAACTTAGTACTAGTATCTGCCCACTATGCAGTCCCATCTTTAGAAAAGGTTAAAATCTATCCATCTGTTCCTCCAGCAGGTATGTGTTTATTTCCAGAAGTAGTTGGGTGTACGTACTTGTTTGCACCGGTTTCTACACCCTCAAGTTTCTGTTTTTCTAACTCAGTGTAATTAGCTTCGGAAAGACCTTTTCCTAATTCCTTGTCTACTTTTTTATCTACCTATTCTTTAGTGGTATAGTTCTTGAGAGTATCAGGATCTATTCCCGGCTTAGCAGAGCTTTTAAACTGTCCATCAATATAAATTGTTCCCATCTTGTTTAAAATATTTATTGTTCATTTTATCCATCTACCGGTGCGCTGCCCGAACTAGGCTATATCGCATCTATTTTTTCCTATAATTCGTTTACAGCTGCCTGTATCAAAGCTTCTACCTCTGCTTTAGTATAGTACTTTTCAGTTACCTAGGATTTTGAGTAGTAGTTATCAGCTACCCACAACTAATACTCATGAATAGTATGATAATTCGAAGCTAGATACTATTTAGTAATATAGACCTTATCGTCATCTGTTACATCATACATGTAATAGTACGTGTCAGGTTCTAGAGTACCCGCTTCTGCTAATTTTAAATATTCCTCTTCGGCTAATGTAACTAGATTTGGAACATCAGACATCATAGCAAATTGATCTTCTCCAACAAACAATCCGTCTGATTTAACATCTACTACTAGCTAATTTTCTTCTTCAATCACTGGAGATTTTATCTGCCCTACAGTAATACTTTTGAGAGAGCCATCTCCATCTACTTTTAAAGTCTTATCTAACTTGCTCTAGATAGTCAACTAATCTCTATCATAGTTCTTTTTAGTAACAAAGACGAAATCATCTCCTTCTATTCCTTCACCTCTAAGACTTTCCTTAGTAACAAATATATTATCTGTTTCCTATTTAGTATAGTGGTTAGATAGAGCTTTAGATAAGAGGGATTCTGGATCTTTCAAATTTAGGTCCGCCTTAGGAGCATAATTAGTAGTTAATTCTTCTAATGTTGCATAATTAGAAAGATTCTAAATAGTCTAGTCTAGATCAGTTCTAATCTATACGACTGTAGTATTAAGAGCCTTCTGCTTTAGCTACTCTTCTATGTCCTTACCCCATTTTGCTGATAGATAAAACTAATTATCATCTAAACTGTCCTCATATATATAATAATATGTTTCAGCGTGAAGATATGTTTTATTCTCATCTTTTGGTTTAAAATCTTCTGTAGTATTAGCAGACCATTCTTTATATTCAGCTTCTGTACAAGCTATTATCTGAATAGATTCATAAGACGCTTTCCATCCTTCTTTATATTTAATCTTAGACTTATCAATAAGCATATAAATATTTCCGTTATCTATATTAGATACGGTCATGCCCTAATAAGCATATTTCTCTGGAATAGAATATAGCTCCTCTAGGTTATCCACTATTGTTCTATTATCCAGAGGCTTCGGAGTTTCTACGGTTAAACCAACACCTAGAGTAGCATCACCTGTATATTTAAATGCCATTATTGTGATAGAATAAAGTTAATTTGGTGAGGTAGTGCTGAAGAGTAGGTATCCTTCTTAGTCCATACTTTATATGGGAATCCATTTATTTGTTCGGTAGAAGCTTCCCAACCACTCAGATCGACATTCAAATATCCCAATCCTCCATCTACTGTGAGGGAATTTAGCTGAGTATTACTTCCTGGTAGTTTTATAATAGCCTTACCGCTTAACGAAAATGTAATAGTGCCAGAATCCCGGTTAAATGGAACTAGAGACTGTTTTATTAGTCCATCAGTATTTCCGGAATACCAAGGATAAGTAGCTGTTACTTGTGCAGTTGCTGATATAGAACCAGCTTCCACCCTCTTATCCGTGATTTCTCCCTTATTGTTTACTAGGTATTCTCCAGCAGCATAGTTTACTGTACCAGAATGAGTATAAACCCCAATAGAATCATATATAGCAGACTCTGTAGGAGAACCGTTATAAGTAATAACTTCTTCTCTGTCAGTTTCTTCTCCTGCATCATTTTTTACGAAAGTTAAGGTTGGGTTTAGTAATGCGGTTCCTACTTCCACAATTTGGGAAGTAAAGCTATAATACAACTATGGATATATTAAATCTCTAACTACTGTTGGGAATAGTAAAGTATCTATGATTTCATTAAATGGTTTTCCTTTTAATTTTTCAACAGTAGTACCTTCTATAACAGTAGAAGTTGTATCATCCGAAAGTTCTGTCTAATAGGTAGCTATAGTTTCTAGACTAGTCTAAATATTTGTAATACTCTTACTATTAGTACTAACTTTTTCATTAGTCTCTTCCTAAGCTGTCTATATTTCTTCTATAGATTTCTAAGCTTCTTCTAACTAAGGTTCTAGATTCTTTACATAGATTCCTGGAAGAGTTATGGTAGAAGATTCCTCTTCTTCTGCAGAAGGTAATTCCTATTCAATTAAATGAATAGCATTATTATCCTACTTAGAAAGAATAACTTCTATAGTATTATCTTCCTTTATCTCTACAGTCTTAGAGTTCTAGAGGTTGTTTTTAATCCAATTAAGAATGTTCTTATCAACGTCTATATTTTCTATAGCAGTGTTGAGGTCAGATATTGTCTAATTAATTTTAACTATATCCGAAGACAAGCTATTTAGTCTCTCACTATTAGTGTCAATCTTTCCTTTTAGATCCTCTTCTAATACCTAAATGCTAGTCCTAATATTACTTATATCAACCTTTAGCTCTTCTATTTCCTCAGTATTAGCCTTATACTAACTAATAAAAAACAATGCATAGTCTAACGCATCTTTTACAGTGTTAATATTTTCTGCAACATCGCTAGTATATGTCCATTTTTGTTCAATATACTAAACTAAGTCTTTCTAGGCCTCTATAGTTCCACTAATGTTTCCCCAAAGAAGACTCTACTCATCAGCAATTCCTAAGTTTTTTCTAACCTTAGCTCTTTCTAGCTCTGTTCTATATTCTCCTAAGTAATTATCTCTCAGAAGTGGTATAGGCTCACTTTTTATTAAATGTCCTTTCTTTCCACAAGGCTTTATATCAGCATTGCTTACCGAAGTGTAAATAGGCTGTATCATTATGATTTAATAGTTGCTATTTAATAAATTCGTGATTATCTAGTTTTACAGGTAGATTAATAAAACAGATTAAATTCAAAATATCTTGATAATCTGGTCTATATCCTTTCTTAATTCTTCCAAGAAACTCTTCATACCTTTTAATAGCCTTTCTTTTAAGAGCATCCACAACTTATATGTTTATGTCCATGGTTGCGAGTATTGCAGAATCCCCCACAAGTGCGGAACATTGCTAGCAATCTTTCAGCTTCCATGAATTGTTTAAAGCCTATTAAATAATCTACAATGTTAAGAGTCATCCAAATAAAATCTCTGGCAAAAATATCTGCCTCATGTTCGTTGGTAACACATTTATTTAAGAGTCCATCAAATAATTTTTTACAATAATTAACATAGCACTATTGCAAATTCCCTGTAAAGAATACATCTACTTTACACTTCTTGATAGTAGTGCCTTCTATGTTTCTTTCTAGAATTTCCTTTACCGTGCACTCTTCTAACTCTCCTTCTACTTTTTTATATAATTTCTCCCCATCTGTAACATAGATAGTTTCGTAGTATTCCTTATATTCATTAGATGAATTTTCATACCACTTCATATTAGGAAGTATTATATGATCTACCACATAATATCCATCCTCTTTTACCTTAAATGTACATGAATCTAAATCTTCTGTATGGTCATTTAAAAGGACGTCTATTAGTGTAGCATCTCTTACACCTATCTTGATGATAGTATTTAGAGTAGCACTCTCACTATACTTATAAGAGTCGTAAGAAGTTACTACTTCTAAATTTTCATCAATGTACTATCCATATTCTTTAGAGAAGTCTTCAACAGTTATTTCCCCAGTAATCTGGGTATGTATATCAATACTAAATTCCATATTATAATAATTAAGACTCAGTAGTAGGCCATTGACCATATTGGGCAGGAGTAGAAAATTGTTTCCACTTACCCTCTTGTCGTATACGCCTAGCCATAAAAACTGAAGTAAATGATAAACTAATATCTTGAGGATAGTCTGTCCATGTATACGACTAACCTTCAGGAGGCGGTGGTAGACTATTTAACTTATTAGCTGGTGTTCCGTTCCAATAATAATTATAGTCATATGCCTTAGGTGACTTATCTGGAGTACCAACTGTTGTTTCATTTCCGTTTGAATCTATATATAGAAGATTTCCATCCCCATCTCTTTTCTGCTAATACTCAATAACTGGAGTTATTCCTTCAGTTCTGGTATATATGTTCTAGATAATAATAGAAACATCACTTGCTACAATCTCATAAATAGTAATTCCTTGAGATTCATCTGCTCCCTAGAAAGTAAATTTTGTTCTTTTCCAGATATACGGATTTTCTTCAGTTGGAAGTTCAAAAGTATCAGACCACTATCTAGTGGATAACTTTATTTCTGACTCTTTAGCAGTATCAGCAGGTAAATAATGAATTTTGATAATAATATTATTTACCGCTTCGCTAGAACCAGAAAGATCTGATACCTACTCAAATAGACTCTTTAAATCATCTTCCACATTTGACTCATTTCCAGAAGCATTACTAGTTATAAACTCTGCACAAGAAATGGGATAAATCTACTTATTATCTTTATTAAATATAGGTGTTCCAGTTTTAGTTTCCGTTGCCATATTAATGTATTTGTCTTATTTTGTCATTATATGGATTTCCATCATAAAGCTAAGCCAACTCTATTTCAGTTCTCTTTTCTTCTATATCCATTTGTCTATCTTTATATGTAGAATCAGACTGGGCTTTAAGCCAATTAACTTTATACTCTAGTTGCATTTTCTACTATTCTAGACTAAGTTTTTGTTCGTCTAGCTTTTCTATTTTCTACGAAGCTTTCTGCAATTCCTATTGTAGTTGTTGTGCTTGCTATGAAGTTTCTTCCAGTTTCTACTACAACTATTGTAATTGATTATTCTCCTCCTTCTAAACCTGCATAGCTTTTTTAACCTTGTACTTTAAATCTGTCAAACTTTTAGCGGTTAATGCTTCAAAAATTATACTAGCATCCATTTGCTAACTCTTAATGAACTCTGGAATCATAGCTTTAATAGTCTATAAATCTTCCATAACTTTAGTACTGGAGGTTATATGAATATCAAAATCAGTCATTGTGAAATGTTCAGGAAGGGCAGTAAATATCTGCTAATATTTATCCCCTAATATAATAGTTCCAGTTAACCCTTTCTTGTAAGTTACTTTAGCCTAATTAAGACTATCTAATAATATTTCACAAGTTATTAAGTCCATTTGTTGGAAATAATGTTTAGTTACTATATAAGAGTTAGCGACTCCTTGCTTAATATTAGTTACGGCATCGTGAGTCTCTATTCCATTAAGCCTTTCCCTAAATACTCCAGTTATAGATGATGTAGTCTATTCTACTGATTGAATAGCTAATTCAATAGCCTATACAGCCTATGCCTTAAGGGTATCATCGAATCCATTAAAGATAGTGTTTAAAGGAGCGTTCCCATTGTCATTTCTACCTTCCTAAGTAGTATCAACCCATTGAATACCAGCTTTTTTATAAGCTAACCATTTCTATACTCTTTCCGGCCAATGCACTCCTAAGTTAGTAGGAAGTAATGACATGTCCATAATAACTCCTGAGGTTCCGCTATTAGCTATTAGGTTGTCTCTATAATAGTTAAGTAAGTCATATCTATCTTGTAAATGTGCACACTTAAGTATTAAAGAATATGGCTACTGGGAACGATTTAGAAAATAGACTCCGTTTACTGATAATGAACAAGAACTAGGATCATCTTTAGATCTCATTGCAGTCTTATCTAACCCTCTAAGAATATAGATTTCCTCTCCTATCCTTATAGTGTTATATCTCTACATTTTAAAATCATCATCAGTTTCTAACCACTCTACATCATAGACCGGAATTAACTAAAATCTATGAGCACTATATTCATTATCTGGATATCCAGGAATAGTCTCATGATTCTAATCTTCATTAACTACTGTACAGACATCTCCATAAACTCTTCTATATACGGCAGCAGAATCATCCGCCCTCCATTCATCTTTCAGCCTCTTTAAGTCTTCTCTAGATATTTCCTTACCATATTTAGCTAGTATCTGGCTTTTACTCATCCATTTTCTAATAACGGCTCTATATGATTTCTTAACATATGGAGATTCTGGATTTCTATCAACAAACGTATTTAATGGGTTAAGAACCTCTATCTCCACATTAGTTCCGGAGAAAGAAGACTTTACTCTAAAGAATGTGTATCCAGTAATTAGTAAGTCAGTTAATAACTATCGTAATTTGGTAATAAGATCAGTTTCTCTAGATTGCATCAGATAATGAATAATATTCTGAGCAGCAATTTCATACTAAGAAATGAATGACTAATCAATATCCTATATAACCTTATCTAGCTGAGTCTTTACAGCTTTATCAGTAATATCTTTTCCATCAATAAAGCTTAAAATAGCATTACTTAAGTGATCTTTTAAAAACTTAACTATTCCTTTAGTTATCTCTAGCTATTTTTCTCTGGTTATATTACTGATAGTATCTGAATCTTTACAAGAGACCTTCGGAAGTATTGGGGTTCCTAGATATTCCCCTACTAAAGCATCCACATGCTTCTTAAGTAGTGGGGTAAATTCTACTGATGTAGGACTACCTATTCCAAAATTCTCTTCAAGATAACGAAACTATTCTGGATCTCTTTTACCGTTATAATAATTGTAAGCTTTCTAAAGCTCATATTTATCATATACAAGCTCCGCAATAGCCTCGTTTGTTTTGTCTATCAATTCTTTCTCTTTCATAACATATATTATGTTGTTCTGGAGGAAGCTTAGTAGTGTTATAATACTTAACTCTCTATAGCTTCCTACTTCTTAATTCTTCTTTAATAAAAGGCAGAAACTCATCATCAGGTAAATCAGCTATGATTACTAATGGCATCTCAGACCTGTCAAAGTTAAAAGATATTTTGTAACCAACTGGATTTAAATCCTCAATTTCAAGTCCGCCTATATATTCCATTTGGTATAAGTCTCTCATATACCCTAGGATCACTTGTTTCAATTCTGTATGGGTCATCGTATTCGTCGTCTTGTATATTTAATTCTGGAATTTCGCTAGTTGGTATAACTCCAAATCTTTTTATTCCTCTCTCATCGTAATAATAACCAAGATCCCTGAACAATTCAACTTCTTTTTCCACAACTATAGGCTGTCTTCCGGACAACTCTTCGTCTGCTAATTCTGTCATACCCATAGCTGCGATAATATCGAACTTACCTTTATTTTCATCGTTATATCCAGTAAGCTATTCCAACATTTCTTCAAACCATATAGTATGACAATAATCTTCTACAAACGCAGCAGTTAAATCAGTATGTTGCTCTATAATAGTTTTAGTAGCTGGAGTTCCGTACTATTTGGTAGTTCCATTTTTAACATCAGTAAGAGTAGCTCTGGGACGTTTCATAAAGTAGTTCAGACATTTCTTTTCTCTGGCCCAGGTAATCATACCAACACGAGTCGCTTCTATATTTACTTTACAATTGTAATATCTAAGTAAGCACATAGCTATTTTATAAGCTTCTCGAATGTCTCCAGGTCTGTCCTTATACATTGCCACATACTATGGTTCACTCATACCGAACGCTCTTCTTTTAATAGTTATACAGAAATCAGAAGGATCTTTAGTTTCTTTTGAAGTCTAATTAGCTCCTATATCAATACCGTCTATTCCTGCAATATAAAGATTATGCATTTCTTTATATATGGGAGCTTCAAATTCTTCTCCTCTTTCTTCTGCTTCCTATCTAAGTTTGTCCATCTACTCCTTATATAAATCAGACCATACTGGATGTTCTAGAATCTTTACCTTTCCCTTAATATTAGGAATCCACTTAAATCCGTCAATGTTATCAGCAGTGTGTTTATTATTTTTGTAGAAGTAATCTATATAACCACATTCTGGTCTAGGACCTATTTTCTTTAGTCTTATATTAGCTAATTGATCGGAAATAAGAATTTTGTTAAATTTGTTAACACCTTCTAGATTGAAGGCTTCTTCTGCATTCCAACAACGTTCAGCACACTTCTTTAAATAGTCATCTGGTACTGCTAACAGATTATCTCTTTCTTCCTATAGATATTTCTTATATTCTACGGTATTACATACACCTCGATGGTCCATATATTCGGAGTTCAAAGACTGCACAAAATATGGAATGAAGAAGCCACTCTCAATAGTAGTTCCATCTTGAGTATAATTATGTCTAAAGGGAAGAACCTTGTAGGCTTTTGGATTATAGTAAATCTTTTTAAGACCTGCTAATGGAGCACCCATATCACCACCAGTACCTCCAAACAACATTGTTCCACGAGGTTTACCCTAGACTTCACAAAGTTCTTGTCCTTGTACTACAGCGGTATCTAATCCTGGCCAAGACCCTGCTTCATCATATATTAACAAATCAACACGGTCTCCACGAATATTAGATGGCTTAGCTCCGTTTATTCCTACTACTTCTGATTTAAATCCGACATCTTCAAACTGTCCGTTTACCTTAACCTACTTACCAGACTTCTTTCTTAAATCCTAGTCAATTAGACGAAGTTTAAAGAATCCTCCACCTGTACAAGTATTTAGAAACGTTAGAGCATTGTCAAACTTACTAAATGTACCTTTAAGGAAGGTATCATTAAAGCAAGTAATCATTACTCTACTTCTTCTAATTACAGAATACATACGGGCGGATAGTGAAGCGTTTATTTCTGAGAATCCAATTGAACGAGCCTTCATTAAAGCTGCATGTCTATGTAGTACTCTAGCCATTTGCAAGTAGTGGAAAAACATATAATGGGAAGCAAAGAATATAGGGAAGTCACTATTAGTTCCTTCACCAGATGCTTTATTATCATCAATAATAGGAAGCTAATAGAAATTTAGGAAGAAATAGTTATCACCAGTAATGGTATAACCATTAACTGTCATTCCATATTTGCATCTTCTATACTATTCTTTCCAAAATTCATTGTATCTCTTACTGTCTTTTAAGTAGGGACAATACTTCCCAGTTTTTCTATATACTTCTCTAGTTTCGGTAAACCATTCAGGGTTAAAGTCTAAACCATGTGTTTCATCAATAGGTCTATAGCCAGTTATTTCGTAAGACAAAGTAGGGTCAAAAACATCTATCTTGTCTCCTCTCTTGACATCCCAATAGTCTGCACTTCTGATCCTCTCTTCTCTTATTTTCTATACCAGCTCTCTTGCCTCTACAGTATCTTCTTTATGTTCTTTTTCTCTCACCTAATCTACTATAGTCTATAGTTCATCAGGTAATATCTTTTTCTTTCTTGGCATAATTAAAATTCTCCAGGATCAAAACCATCTGTAGCCCCTCCTCTAACGGTGGACTATTCAGTAAGTTCTTTTTTAACCTCATCTTCTAGTGTAATTAATTCCTCGTGAACTTTATGAAGACTAGCCATTTCCTTCATTACTTTCTCAGCAGAGAATACTGGCTTTCCATTATTGTCACGTTCGTTTAAGTCTACAATAGTATTGAAGTAATCAATAAACTAGTCAGTAGCTCTTCTAGCAGCCTCTAACAATTTAATTGATTTATTTGAGTCCTACAATGCCCTATATTTTCTACATGCTTCCCTAAATATCGGGTCGTCAAATTCCGATTCTGTTAATCCAGAATCATTAATTGCTTCATCGTGCCTTTCATATTCAGAGTACTAGCTATACGGACTCTTCCAATCAATAGCTAAATAAATGTATGATAGTTCTCTAATAGCTCTATCTTTTTCCTTAGATTTATCCCTTTGTAGTAAAGCTTTAAATTCTTTAACTAGGAGAATCTCTGGTTCATTTATTTCTAGCTATTTAGTTAAAGTGTTATAGTTAAATACATTCATAATCATTAATCATTAACATTCAACAATCTTTTCTTACTTCTTCATTTTAGAGCCGCACTTGCTCACTTTCATTTTAGAACCACAAGCATCCTTTTTAGTATACTGTTTTCTATCAGGAACCCATTTTCCCTTTTGGAAGTTTCCTTTATGTCCTTTATTAGACATGGTTTCCTAATCATTATACTTATTAATAGATATGGAATCTCTAGAAGCTTCATCCTTTGCTGATTTCATATCTTTCTTATATTGTTCTCTTCCTTTCTTAAATTTGTCTACCTCATTGCCTTTTACCTTAGTACCTTTCTAAGCTTTCTAGCAGGCTTTGCATATTCTTCCTCCTTGTTTAAAGTAAACAAGTTCTTCCCCTTCTGGGCAAACTCCTTTTAGCTTCTTATAATACTCAAGCTTAGCTCCAAGCCTAGCCATTACTCCTCCTTGCATTTTCTGCATAAATTCCTGATACTTAGCTTTAATGCCGTCTTCACCTAATTGTTCAGCATAAGCTTGTAAATCCTGTTCAGACTATATCTGAACTCCCTATGACTGCGCATCCTATATTAAATATGCCACAAACGCTTTTTGTAATTCTTGTTGATTATTCATTGTTCCTCCTTGTTGAAATTTAGTTGTATGTCCCGGAGATAATGTTAATGGTTTAGCTTCTGATTTTCTAGAATTCCATACATCTCCAAGATAATTAAATAATCTCTATAACCCCCTATGTATCCCAAAATCTCCTCCTTGTACTGTATTTCCCATAGTATATCTACTGGTAGTGTCCTGTACAGGATTTACTTTAGGCTTACTTGAAGGCTACTCGGCTCTTGTCTATTCACTAGCTGGCTAACTGCCTCCTGTAATAGTTGGTATTCCTCTACCCCAAGTAGTTCCTTTTGTTGTAGCAATTAGGTCTGGAGCTTCTATACTAATCTAAGTATCTGACTAAGGAATCTGAATGGTAGAAGGTTGTTTAGGCTTACTTGAAGGCTGTCCTAAGTCTGTAGTATATACAGAATTTCCCCACATAAACTGTTTTAGTCCTCTCTCTCTAGCAGCCCTAAAAGCTGTCTTAAAATCTTTAACACCTCTTAAATCATCCTAAGCTATTTCAGCAGTAGGAAGAGGTTCTAATCTTGTGGGTAATGAAGGCATTTCTGGAGCATCAAAATATGCCTCTTGTAACTTAGGCATTTTCTATTGTGCGGTTCTTCTAATAATGTCTGGATTAGTTGCCCAAGTCTAATGCAACTACCTCAAGGTTCTCTCATCTAAGTCCGCATCTCCATATATAGCCTTAATATGCTACATTAACTCTGGATCAAATTGTATTTTCGCCATTATTCTTCTACTTTAATTAAGTCTTTTGTATTAAATACTGCTTCTTGCATTAGTCCAGAATCAGTAAACCATCTACATCTAAGTCCACGTAACCCCTGATTATCTTTAAATAATGCTGCTTCTCTTCTTAGAACAAGCATTACTGGAGAATGCATTACTTTGCACTATCGTAAAGTAACGCAATCTCCAGGTTTGAAATAAACTTTCTCATCAATTGTTTCCATCTCCTCTAAGTAAATTAATTCCTATCTTTTTATATTCCATCAATTCTTTATTCTCTCAGGTAAGCTATCTCCAAGCTCTCTTGGAATCTTGTCTATATCTACATTTATACAGTCTTGAGATTGTTTGATTTGGTCTCTTCTTTCAGTTAGTTTCTCATTAACTACAGCCATGATTCTATTCTCGTTAACTACTACAAATCCTAGTTTATAGAATGGAACCATACATTCACTAGCTATAGTATAGAATACAATATCACCTGGCTTTAAGAACTCACACTTGTGACCTACCTCTACCACTGTACCCACTTTAATAAATTGTTGTTCTTCCTCAATTTCTCCAGTTTCGTTAGACTTATATGTTGGAGCAAATCCTCCCAAGTCCGTAATTAGTCCTGATTTAGTTGTCTTAATTTTTTGGAACGGGTTTTGTTCAAATGGTTTAATTAAGGCATATCCATACATAGGCATAATCTCTACACCATTCATATCTTCTGATAATGAATTAGCATAATCCTCTAAAGCCTTATTATGTTTTGAGAACTTATCTTCTATTTCGCCTACTGCTGTATTAAATCTTTCTTGTTTTTCTCTAAGTAATGTCTTATCTGCAGCTTCACCATTTAAAATAAAGTGTTCTCCTGTTCCTTCCATTCCGGTTAAAGATAGGGATAGTTTCTCGTTACTGTTTAATTCTGTTCTTAAATTTTCCATAATTCATTTTACCATTTACATAAATCACAATGTTCATCTTCTATTCTAGTTTTATTCTCTAATATACAACCACATTCCTCACACACTTCTCCAACAGAAGCATATAATTTGTGAGGGCAAGTATTACAAATCTTTAATCTCTTGGTTGCTAAATCTTGGTTTATTCCGAATATATTAAAATATATACTCTTTAATATTGTTAGAGGCTTAGTAAATATTGCCTTAATCCATTTTTCTATCATATCTTCTTTAATTTCTTCTTTTATTTCCTGATAAGTAAGTACATAGGCCTTATCAGGTCTATATAGTACGGGAGTTCCGTACATTACCATTTCCCTGCAGGACAATGTTTTTTCTCGTTTGGAATCTTCTTCTCTAGTAGACATCCGCATCCTTTTATATAACCTTCTTTTGGTCCTATACTTATATCATTATTTTTTGGATTTAAGTAAAGCCGTCCATTACATAATCCATTATCTTGGTCGCATATCGGACATCGTCTACACAGTTTCCATCGTTCCTCAATTTCTTCTAATGTCATAATTAATATTCAATACGTTGACGTTTTCTTTTATTTTCAGCTAATATAGATTCTTTTTTATAAAACAACAGCATTCTAATTACTTCATCTTTTAGATAAGGTAGATGATATACTGTCATATTATCACTATGATCAAAGTGAACCAATACTAAATCTTCAATTTCAAACTCCGGATTCTTTTTTTGTATCATCCAGGCATAAGTACTTAATTGAAGTGCATAATGCCAATAATTAACATCATCTAAATTATTTAGAGGATATTTCATCTTAACTGATGATTTAGTTTTAGAATTAAAGAAACTCTTAGTTTCTATCTTCTTATTGGTATTATGGGTCACTATCATTTTATTAGTGCACAGAAAAGTATGAGAAGGGCTATCAACTTCTAAACATTGAGTAGGAATAGTTTTTACTAATTCTACTTTGTCAATATTTCTATAAGTACAAGCGTCGCGGGTTGGATACTCAATTTCTTGATTTCTCATTAAAAATGGATTCAACCCTCTCGTAGAAAAATTAATACTATATTCATGAAACTTTTTCTCGTTTAACTTTTTAATTATATCAAATTTAGTTGATTTAATTCCTAAACTTGCCAGTAGCTTGATAAAATCATGGCACTGCCATTCTTGTGAGGTTTCCATAACAAATCTCTTACGCTTCTGATTATAGTAGCCATCTGTATCCATTAACCCTCTTAATAAATCAAGTCTTTGTGCGTATGATGCCCTCTGATATATATCAGGAATATGTTTATTATTAATTAAATTTAATTCCTTTAACTTAGAATATAATCCTAGAATAGTGTAAGTAGACGTTCTATCTTCTGCCGAAATATCATCTCCTAAAACATACCCACGTCTTTGAATTTCCCCTAATACGTTATTTGTTTCATTAGTTATTGCTCCACATTGTTTTGACCCATCTCCTAACCAGCAACCTAATACATAGGGATCAATTGGAAGTTTCTTTATCTCTAAACTTAGTGGTTTAGGGTTTATTATTTTTGGAATATCATAAGATAATCTCTTTTCTGGGAGGTTGTTTATATAATTAGCCACTTCTTCAGTAGTCATTATTTCAGTTCTATATTCTCCATGATATTTAGAAGTTTTTTGTGTAGCAAAAGATATTTCCCAACGATGTTCATGATCAGCAACTATAGTATCTCCATTATCAAATGTTATTTTGTAACAGGGATTATGATGGATCTCCGATTTGTGTAATATTTTTGTAGGATTTCCATCTTTATCAAAGATGATATCCCCTTCTTGTAAATCTGCAATAGTACTCCAACCGTCTAAAGTAGGTATTTCTGTATCTAATGGTAATCCTTTCCAGTCTCCTATAATTATCTTGTTACCTCTTTTAACCAGCAAGTCGATTTGTCCAGCTATTCTAAGTTTCCCATCTTCCGATACTCTAGATATTAAATACTCAGGATATACCCCATTCTCTAAATCTAATTCATTATGGTCTTTTACACACTCAAACTTGCCACCTATTTGATATTTACTAAGGTCTATGTTCTTCTTCTTTTTGTAAAAAGAGTTTTCTAAATCTGCATGAATCTTAGTTCCTCTTTCGCAAGAGTTCCTATTCTCTAAATCCCATGCATCTAAGATAGCTTGTTGTTCCTTATTAAACTCGTCTTCTGTAATGTTATGAAGATCAAGTAGAACTTTGTCAAATTTCTTAGTGTTTAGTAATGACTTTTTCTCAATAGCCCAGTCTTCCTTAGACAGAAGTTTTTCTAATGCTTTATAGGCGGACCAGAACTCTTTGTCAAAGGGTTGGGTGAAAGAATGTATTAAAGTCGTCACAGATATAAATTTCTGTTCAGGCTCTGTAACATCATAATAAATATGAGCCTCCTCCTCGAAAGCTATGTTCCCATTTTGTTTTGTAATTTTACTTTTGTCCATTAATCATAATTCATTTAATCATTTATCACATTTATCTATATTTATTTGATACTTTTCAAGTATATTAATATTCTTTGTAAGACACAAATCAATAATAATTAGAATGTATTAAAAATGTCTAACAGTAGAAAAATTACAACATTTGGGTGTCCTATTTTCAAGAATGGATCAGGCATTCATATTAAGAAAGAGAACAGAGGCA
>CAZYSQ010000013.1:0-7609 GCA_964649865.1 uncultured Acholeplasmataceae bacterium | reverse complement strand
TGTCCTATTTTCAAGAATGGATCAGGCATTCATATTAAGAAAGAGAACAGAGGCAAATTTACAGCCTCGGCTAAAGCTGCAGGAGAATCAGTGCAAGAGCACGCTACAAAGGTATTAAATAATCCTAAAGCTACTCCTCTTTAGAAGAAGCGAGCTAATTTTGCTAGAAATGCTTCTAAATGGAAACATGAAGACGGAGCTAAGATACACAAACCAGGAGGACATAGGTCTATATTAGATAATGGATGGATTCCTACCACTAGATTGAATAAAGGAAATTATGGATTTATTAAAACTAAGAAACGATGAAAAACATTATTAAGTGCATTAAAGAGATTGTATTGAGAATATATCTGTACTTACTATTTATATTTAAAAAGTAACATGGACTATAACAAAGCAACTTTACATGCAGCTACTGGTCGTACTCTACTACTTCCAGGCTGGAGGGGATATTTTTATTGGGATCATAATAAATAGGAATTGAACTTTAGAAATGGGGATTATCATTTGGATAATAAATAGCTCCGAGAAAAAGGAGTTATGGAGAGAACTGATTGGTATTATATCATATAACAAAATAGGCGAGCCTAGAGATTAGGTTCGCCTATTTTTATTTAACACCATAAGTACAAGTGATTCTATTTATATCATTTTCCCACCAAGGTTTATCAGACGGTTGTCTAATACCATTTGGTATGGTTATTGTAGGAGTCTCTACTATAGCATCTAGTATTTTAAATAATGTATCCAAATCAAATTCTGGAAATTCATCATGTAAATTTGTTAATGTCTTTTTAAAGTCTATCATAATTAATGTGTTACACTTAATTCATTGAGTCTATCTAAGTAATCTAGAAACCATTGTTCATTTTGTCTTCCGCTTTCTTCAATGTCTTCAATAATGGTTTCAACAAGCACCAATGTAACCTTTGCTAAGGATTCTACTTTGGGATTAGTAAGTTCATTATATCTCTCAATTAACTCTTTCATAATCCCTCCAGTCTTTATTAAACTCTTTAAATCTTTCTAAATCTGGATAGATACTTACTATACTCCATCCTGTTTTTGGATTTACAAAGCGATAAAGCTTTGACTCTTCTATTTTCTCCTCTTCTGGATTTCTATTTAATGTTCTATTCCAGTAGCTGTATTTTTCATCTAACATATCCATATCACATTCCTCTAATATTTTCATATTAGGGTTATTCTTTATTTTATCATACTTCCTTTTTAAATTGGAAACCTTGATAACATCATTACCATTTAATACAACTGCGCATTGCTTCATTTTACTACCTTATAAGTACATATTTTACCTATCTGCTTTCCTTGAACTGTTATTTGCGGAAGAAAGTAGCAGGCTTGATTCTCAAATTCTTGAGGTATAAATATGTAATCGAACCTACATCCAACTACCCTATCACAAACTTTATTCCAATCATCTCCCTCTTCAATAATAAGGGTTTTAGCTCCTGTTGGAGTTACTGCATAATTCTCATTTAATTTTATCATAGCTATTAGTTTTGGAGTTGCCCTACTAGGATTCGAACCTAGACTAAATGATTTAGAGTCATCTGTGCTAACCATTACACCATAGGGCAGTATTTATTTCTCCTTTAGAGATTTATTTTCTTCTGTTAGTCTCTCTAGTTCTTTCTTTAGCTATTCATTTTCTTGGAATAATGCTTGCATAGTAGCATTCAGATTAGCAAGAAGTATTCTTATTTGAGCTATTTGTTCATACATTTAGCAATGATTTTAAATATTCAATTTGTTGATTAACTAATTTTGATAGAGCTTCTCTAAACTTAGCAATCCCACTTCTTACTGTTTCCAGTTTACCACTTTCTAAACATGCTTGTATTCTATGTACACCTTCTTCTCCTAGGTATTCACATACTCCTACAAATAAATCATCATCTAAAGATTCTAGATATTTTTGGAATGTATCTGCTTCCTTGTTTGCAAGACAATTTTCTTCTTCCTATTTATCATAGGATATTAATAAGAATAGAGAATTATCACTGGATTCCGATTTAATGGTTAGTCCTTTTTTTGATAAATAAAACTCTTGATTCTAATTAATTGCTCTAATGAGGTCTTTAAACTCATCCTAATTTAACAATGTTTCTAAGTCTGTAATCATAATTGTTTTCTTTTTAGTTATATACAATAATAAGCTCTCAAAAGTTAAACGCAAAGTTAAAAAATTCTAATTCCAATATTATACATATTTCATTTAGTTACTGGCAAACAAGTACTGGTACTTTATATAAATAGCCCCCTGGGGTTAAAATAAAGTCCGGATTTTTATAGAGAAGGTGCTGACCTATATTCCGAAAATTATAAGAGTGAGTGTAGTTACGGTCCACAACCCCTTTAGTCCCCCCCTGTATATTGATATAAAACTAAAAATAAAATAACTATGTACGAAAAAGATTTATCAAATGAGTATGATTACACATCGGCAGAAGTTTTAAGAGAAGTAAGTTATTACAACTTTTATGATAATTCCGCTTTAATGTGCTAAAAACAAAAAACAAGTATAAACCTTTAAAATTTACAGTTATGAACTTAGAAGAATTGAAAAATCAGAATGTGAGTATAGAAGAACGCGCGGAAAGCGTAGTAAAAGACTTGGGCTTGAATGGTGACGAACGTTCGGTTGTGATTAGCTTGAAAAAGGGTGACAGGTTTTCCCTTGTTGCTATGAACAAAGTAGAATTGACTACACAAACGCAGCAGAGAGAAGGGCAAGCCCGCTTTATTCCTATTACTTTCACAACTGAAAGCGGTGCATCAATCGGCGCAAAACAGTTTGCCGGCGTAGAAATCGACGAGAAAGCACCTGCAATTGGTAGCACACCGCTGGAAAATGCAAAATTCCTTGTTTGGTGTATCGACCACAAAGTAGTATTTTCAATTAAGAGTATCAGTACGGAAGACATTGCGAAAACGGACACAACTCCGGCTTACGTAAAGAAAACGTACAAACTCGAAGTGGAAGATTACGAGTAAAAGATTGGGGAGAAATCCCCTTTCTTTTAAATACAAATAATCTTTGTAGTTATGAACACAAGAGAAAAGTTCAAAACCAAGAAGTGTTTGTATCATTGGGGAGCCATCTACGACCCAGAGACAGATGAAAAGTTAAATTTCAAAGCCAATAGAGTTTATTGTAAAACTTCTTGGGCTTGGATTATGACTTATCAAAAGTCAGAAGAAGATATTCCGAAGATAGTAAGAATAGTCTTTATAGATGAACCCTAAGGTACTATGGGTTTCAAAATAAAGTGCCCACATGAACTCCATCATCGGACCGTTGGTTAACGGAGAAAACAACAAAACAAAACAAAAACTTCAAAATCAATTCGTCGTAGTTATTTTATTTTAGTATTATATTAAGTAATGATGTTCTAATGTGAATTAGGACTATTGTTGTACATGAAAATATGGTAAGGGAGGAGAGAAATTGTCCACAAAAGAGACACCCGATTTTCCGACTTTTTCCAGTTTTCAAAAAATCACCAGTAGGGTGAGTTTTATAACACATACTACAATGATTATTTACTCTAACATTAGCCTGTAAAAAGGCAAACTAAAGAGAGGTTACGCAGATGAACCTTTATCCGAAAATAACTGCTATTAATGAAAATGAGAGTTCGCAAACTTATCTCATAAGTAAGGAGGATTGAGCTATAAGATTGGTCACTTGTAGCAATATATGAAAGTACTGCTGACATACCAGTAGACCATGTATGTAATATTTTTATATGTTATACAATTGTATTAAAAGTTGCCAGGAATAAGTCACCTGATTTAATAGACTAGCTGATAAGAGGATACCTCATAAGGGTATATTTCCTACCTCGAACTTAGTCGCAAGAATATGGATTAGCTACCTATATTCTTAGTGAACGTTAGTAACGTAGCTATTTGATTTTCAGTATAGGAAACTGAGAATTAAGTAGTTGAATAACTCTCTATCTTATACTAGTTGCTAAGATAGAGTTTTCCCCATTAGTATAATGCTATTGCGCCTTCCTTTGCAGAAGGAGACTCTGGTTCAAGTCCAGAATGGGGAACTTTGTATATAATGGTTTAACTAATTAAAAATAAAAACTATGAAATATCTATATTTTTCAAACGGAACTGATAACGGAAAACCTTTTAATTCTATTGATAATGCAATAGAATATTTATATCAACGAGCACATCATTCTAAGGTTCATTTAAATGGTGTATTAAAAGATATGAAAGTAACTGAAAATGCCTTTGTTCTATACATAGAAAAATATCAATTCTTGATGGGAAGAGCTATTGAAGAAATGGGTATCCGTATTGCATCTAAAAATGATGCAGAAAAAATTAAATCTTACTTTGAAATAAATAAGATTTAAGACTCGACTTCGCGAGTATAAATAGACATTAGGCGGAGAGCGTTAAGTAAGATGTAAAGTCTTACTTAGGTTGTATTAATAAAAGAAAATTACCATGGAAGAAAGACTGAAACGTATTGAGAGATTCACAAAAACAATGAGAGAATTACTAGCTATAATGTTAAAGGAAGACCCAGATTCAAGTAGCAATATCTACAAGGAACTATGGGGAGCTTATACTGCTGGAATGAACTCTCTGCTCGAATAGCAACAATTCCAAGCTTGGTGAATTAAAACTAGCTAACCTAATTACTCTTTATAAGGTTGAGAATGTAAAAAGAGAATTGGAATGGTAAGCCCATCTCCCTTCGTCCTTTGCTGGCTTAGAAGTAAAACAGAAACCAGCACTTTTAGAAGATTAACATTAAGAAAATTTACCATGAGAAAGAGATTTAAAATTAACAGATTAGCATCTTCTGATAATTATAAGTTATCTAGAAGAATCCATGCTCAGTATATCGAGAATTGGCATAATGACAATATCGAAATTATTACTGAGATTTCAGCATCTTTAGTAATTAGTGAGCAAAAATACATAAGAGTATTTGGAGAATTAATTCCGATTTCGGAAGAGGAAATGAAAACTCATAACACTTTAATAATTATATAAAAATGAACGAGTTGTTAACAGTTGTTAGATGGGCAATAACTTTGCCTATATGGTTATTAGAATTTATATTGAAAGGTTTAACCTTCATAGTTCTGATATTTGCACTCATCGTTATGGCGATTTTATTCCCGCTATTCCGATCTATCTGGCGTCGTATTGACGGTTCTAGCATATTTAAGTATGCAACAAAATGGCAAGGAAATTACCCACTTACAAAAATGGTATTTGAATTATGGCAATAGTAAGAAGAACCACAGAAATCAATAACAGTATAATCATGGTAGAAACTATGATAATTGTTGGAGATATAGCAATGTGTACAATTCACATAAATGGAGAACTTGTAGATTATGAAATACTATCTATTGGACGGCTACGGGAAGGTTATTAGACCTTTCCGAAGCTGGTCAGAAGCTGACAAATTTCGTATAACTAGAGGAAGACTAGATTGGAGGATTGTACCATGTACATAGCAGTATTTATAGTAATAATAATCATATGGAAAATGATTGAAGACTGATGAAGACGATATTAACTCATACAGGAAAGATTTATGTTGATACAGAACATAATCTTGAGTTCTTAACCGTAGGAGACTATGGTAAAGAGAACAATATCAAGGCTAACTTCTTAGGATTAACTAAGGAGATTAACGGAGTAGCTAATACTGAGATCGACCTAAGTAAGAAATGGGTTGCAACAATTTCAACTCAGAAAGGCTGTCCCATGAATTGCAAATTCTGCGACGTCCCAAAGTTCGGGTTTTATGGAAATGCTTCTATTGAAGACCTGGAAAGACAAATCCAAACTATTATAGAGAACGAAAGTGTGCGATATACTGAAAGGTTTAATGTGCACTTTGCAAGAATGGGAGAACCAACTTGGAATGGAAACGTGTTGGCATTTGGAATAACTCTCAAAGAAGTAGTTAGAAAATGTGGTCTCAAAGCTGATACAGTACATCCAGTAATCTCTACTATGCTTCCGAAAGCTAATATTAAACTGGAGGAGTTTCTTCAAGTTTGGTGTAGTATTAAGAACGAAGTATATAGAGGAGAAGCTGGTCTTCAATTGTCTATTAATTCCACAAGTGATAAACAGAGAATAGAACTGTTTGACCATAAGAGTCTTTCATTATCTGCAATCTCTAGAATAGCTGACAAATTACCTATGCCCAAGGGCAGAAAGTATACTCTCAACTTTCCAGTAACTGCGCAAACTATACTCGATGCAAAAGAATTGACGAGTTTATTTGACAAGGATAAATTCATTGTTAAAATAACCCCAATACATGAGACTGCATCAGCCATCGAGAATGGGTTTGAAGTTACTGGTTATTCTGACTACAATGTTTACCGCATGTTTGAACAGCCATTATTGGAAGAAGGCTGGGATGTAATAGTATTTGTCCCATCCAAGGAAGAGGATTCAGACAGAATCACATGTGGGAATGCGTTAATAGCAGAAGAACACATTTAACAATTATTAACTAAGGAGAACGTAGTTCGCTGTATATAATAGCGAACACGATTCTCTTATAAGAAGAATTACAAATGGAAAAGTATGTATTGGTCACATTCCCAGAAATCCATGACTTTATGGTACATAAAAGATGGGGAGAATGCATTTTCTGTCAGGAAATTACAGGACATCCTTGTCCAGATAGTGCCTATATGGTTCCGGAGGACTTATATAATGAGGTTCGTCTTATTCCAGACTATATATCAGAGAATTTAGGGAAAACCTTCCGTGTAGAAGGAAGAGAGGCAACCTTAATTGGGTATAACTGCGATTATGAATATTGTATTATGGGATTCGAAGGTGATTATGGTTGGTCTAATCTTCATAAAGATGATATGATTCTCCTTTATAAGGATAGTGTAGATTCTTACTATTACATAGAAGTTGAGTATTTAGCAGGACATTCCTAAGCTAACCTTCCCTTAGTTCAATGGATAGAACAGTGGCCTTCTAAGCCTCCAATCCCAGTTCGAATCTGGGAGGGAAGACAATTACTCTCCCTTAGCTCAGTTGGATAGAGCAACGCCCTTCTAAGGCGTGGGTCATAGGTTCAAATCCTATAGGGAGTACGATGGTTTATACACACTAACTTTCACCCATGAAGGATTGTAACCTCTTAAATCAGTAAAGTTACTTTAGTAGATTCAATAAGAACGGTTGTGTTGGTTAATAGACTACTATTAATGCCAGATATCCCCACTGATTATGGGTAATCAGATATCTGGCATTTTCAATGTAAATTTAAAAACTTAAATAGCAAGAAAAAAGATGAAACATTATGTATTAGTGGAGGGGCCTGAAATCCAAGATTTCATGTTACATGATAGATGGAATGAATGTGTTTTCTGTACAGAAATAGAGAATCATCCAGTAGGAGATAGCACATATGCTGTACCTTTTGATTTATATGAAGAGGTGTGTCAAGTACCAAGTACTAAACAAACTAAAGTATTTAAACTTTTACTCAAAGGTGTGTTACTATATGTAACCATCATTGTCACCTTAGTATATATGATGGGTATTGACAGTATTTATG
>CAZYSQ010000012.1:27659-36158 GCA_964649865.1 uncultured Acholeplasmataceae bacterium | reverse complement strand
CAGACATCTTCGCCAGAATCTCTCTTGCAATGAAATCACCAGATAAGTGATGGAAGACAGCTTCTGTTGAGACCACGTCATTATCGCAGTAACTCGCAACAAGGGGCCACTTCTCTTCTGGGACGGGTTGATCCCAAGGAAGACCAAGTTCCTTGTGTGTCAACTCCAGCTCAAGCTCCCACTTTTTCAGGGATTGCTTCTTTGAAGAGAAGTCATAGACGTCTGCATAAGACAGTCCATAAGCCTCTCCAAAATATCCCGAATGGTGATTGATAATTCGCTGAGAGAGCTCGTATAGCTGATACGGAGAGTATCCCATGATCGCTGCATACAAGATGTGGTTATCGTACTTGTAATTGTTGAATCCAATCAAGCGGAACTTGACAAGATCAGCAACATCTTTAGCCGAGGGATTAATCATCCTAACGCACTTCTTGTTGTCTGGATTGTCGTACTTCCAGTTGATCAAGAACAAGTTCGGGAAGACCTCAACGTCGAAAAACACGATTGGTTTCTCTTCTGGAACAGAGGGTGCTTCCTCTATTTCCGTGTGATTCTCCGACTTGAACTTCATCTCAGATGCGACCTTCAAACAGTTTAATGCTTGGTTGGTAGATCCGTTTGCGAAGGCAATCACCTTAGGACGAAGGTCTTCCACGCTGTACACGAGGTCAGACTCGTAAGCATCATCGAGGATCTTCTTGATGAAGTCGATCGATGGCTTTGTTGCTGGATGAATCTCCTTCCTTAGATTGCGTTCGATCATGTCTCTCAACCCTTTTTCGGACTGTATTTGCGATAGCGAAGTCACAGCTTTCTTTTCCTTTCTAGGCAGACCACTATTTATGGTCAGCAACGGAATGTCATTACAAAGGCTCAATCTTCTCCTCAGTGATGAATCCCCGTTAAATACCTTGACTTCTATTCCTTCAGAATATAAACTTGATAGCTCAGAAGTGTCTCCGTCCCAAATATAATGGAGATGTAGACCTCCGCCCTTTGAGAACTCTGCATATGTCGGCGGAAACTCCGAAGCTGCTTCTATGTTTTTCTCTCGATCCTTCTTTCCCTCGATGTCTTTTAGATCGAAGTCGATGACGATGTGGTTCTCTGGAAGTTTCACATAATGAAGCTTCGTCGTGTCCAAGTCGCTCAGAGTAGTTCCAACATCAGCCCACCTCTTAGTCGGCGTCTCCTGTTGGCTTGCATACTGAGCAGGACATTCAGAATATAACTCGTCGAGTAGTGATTCCTCCTGGTCAAGTACCAGTGAATTGGCTTCTACCTTCTTTTCTGGCATCTTGAACCTATCCTCGATAAAACCACTGTACCAACTCCTAACCCGTACACCATCGACAACTGCTCGGTCCTCGAAATTCTCGAAGTAGTTCTCAAGTTCGTTTCTGAACTTGTATCGTGGTATCGGGTTTGCGACCATTGAGTCACTACACCATGCCTTGTACATCTCATAGGCCTGTTGTAATGTGACCCCGTCTGATGTGGAGAAGACGTCATAATACGACTCGATGTAATTGAAAAATATGTCTGTTTGAAGCATCATATCGACTGGCTGATAGTCGGCATAGTAATCCTTGCCGAGTTCTCGGTAAACGTTTAAACAGTGTGATGCAATCCCACCAAGTTCAAACCGAATCTGGTTGGTAAGAATTTGGTACTGCTTGATGTTTACCTTGTTCCCGCTTGGACGTATGTCGATCAACCGTCGAATGATACCAGACTTTGCATCTGTGATCTTGACTGGCTTGTTTGTGCCCATAAACAAGAAAGCATTAACCCGAGAAGTGTATCCCGACTTGTGCTTCTCGTTCATGAACATATCTTCGTGAGACACAATGCTGTTGAGCTTTGTGTTATCTTCTATTCTGGAAAGATCCCCATCCTGCTGTATTGCAACCAAAGGATTGCTCTTGAATGCTTCGGTGGAGAACAGATTGTTATTCCCACCTAAACTCTTGGCGTCGAAAGTAGCGGTATACCCTTCGAAGAGATTGTCGATGATGTTCAGAGCAGTCGATTTTCCTGATCCTGCAGAACCATACAAAACCGAGAACTTCTGAATGTACTTCGAGTCTCCAGAAACGATACTCCCAATAGACCATTCGAGCTTTGCTCGTTCCGATTCACTGTACAGAGTCCCAATGAGCTCATCATACGAAGGACACACGGGGTCTGCTAGAGAATATGGAAGCCTCCTAGAGACGAAATCCTCTTTCTGGATAACGTCATCTTCGAAGGTCAATGACTCGTCTAGTTGATGGAAGGAGTCAGACAACGACTTTAGGTACTGCTGAAACTTAAGCCAAATTCCGCTTGAGAAGTTACCAAGATACTTTACCTTGATGGTTCCTGGGAATTCGTCTTTTACTTTCTCGTATGCCTGGCGAAGTTCTGCATCAACAAGGTTCTGCACGTCATACTCGTCAGTAGACCACATCCCTAGGTGCTCGTTCCACACTGCATAGAAGTCATTGCCTCGAATCATAAGATCCTTCGACCTGCAGATCCTGAAATCAGGATATATCTCGATCGAAATCTCTTTGGTCCGTCTATCTTCTACTTCTGCCTGGACAATCTTGTAGAAGTCCATTGTCCTCCTTCCTTATCTATACAGGGGGTCGTTTTCCAAAATATAACTATTCATCTGATCCCAAAGTTGCACTCTTGTCTGATCCGACTCCGGATGACGAAGCGGGAATAACCCACCGCTCCCATCGAACGAGTAACTTCTGTATACGAGCTGTTCGATTCGTTCTTCTACCATAATAATGGCATTATAGAAGAAGTCGTCTGTAACCTCGATCAAACCAAGGTTCCTAATCAGCTCCCAGAAGCATTCGTCCGTAGGTCTAGTCATCATGAAGCCCATATTGTCAGCAAGAGCAACCATCATCTCAAGAACAGAGCATTCTTGATCCAGCCAAAGCTGTTGAGAGAACGTGTAATACGGCTTGAACTCCCAACGAAGCTCTTGGCCAGCTTCTGCTCTGTTTTCGTCGAACAAGATGAATGTTACGAAGGGGGTTTGATGGAGACACCGAAGTAGATTCAAATACTGGTCTGCTTCAATGTCTCCATCAACTTTATCACACAGCCAATCAAAATATAACTCATCGAGAGTCTTTGCTTGGCTCATGATACCTCCTAGGGAGTGCCAAGAATCCTAATGATCTCAAGATCCATGTTCTTGTCGTTGTTTCGATAGTAGATGCAGTCAGGATCATTGAGATCTCCTGAACCGAATGCCTTGAAAACATCGAAATCGATGATCTCATCGTCTTGAGTAATTTCCGAGTTATCACTAGCGTCGAACAGCTGCATTGTCTCAGGATAATACTCCAGAGAGAACTGTTCGTATGTCGAGTTTTCTCCAAACTCTTCTTCAGTGATAACCTGCCCTTCAATATCTGTCAATGGCTCCTCCTTCCTGGTGAGTGAGTCGTGTCCTGGTTCTTCAGCATATTCCTCGATGCGGGACTTGTATTCCGAGAACTCAGTCTCTTCTACAACTTCCACTTCCTCAGAATTTTCTTCTTCAAGCTTCTTTACATGCTTCTTGAACGCTTCGGCTTGCTTCTTGAATTCGTCGGGGTCAGGAGTCTTGTTGATTTCCTCGTTAAACTCCTTGATCACCGACTGAATCTCCTCGTCGGACTTCTTTTTCAAATATAAATAGGACCCACCGCCAATAACAGCAGATCCTACAAGAAATCCAGCGTAAAGACCTTTCGCGAACGGGCTGGTGAAGTTACTTACCGAGACGGTCATAGATCACTCCTTGCACGTTCGGATCCAAGAGGAACCGTGCTTCCTTTTCACCGTTGATCGCTGGTGCGTTCTCGTCAGTGTAGATACCGAGGTCGATGTATCCATCGCCTTCCTCGTATACCCAACCAACAACAGCTCCAGCAGTCGTTCGAGGAATGTCAAGCTCGTCGTAGACGTCGTTCAAGAAGACATGCCCACGTGAGCAAAGCAGATCGTTCATGAACTGCTGCGCGTAACGAAGGAATGTGAGATTGCTCTCCGAATCTGACTTCCACAGAGAGGAGTTCCAGTCAAAGTACTTGGCGTACTGAGAAACCTTCAAGCGATCCACACTGTTGCCGCCAACTTCTCGATCTTCAGCGGGGGTTACTTCTGGGTTTGCAACCGCCTTCGATAGAAGTTCGCGATCTTCGTCTTCACCGTATTTGGAGGCGACTTCTTCCCGGTATCGGTTGTACACCGTATCCAGGGTATTGTAAGCAGCAACAAGTGCAATGTTACGACGACGAACGATTTCATGGGCCCCAAGGAAGCATGAAACAGAAAGCACCCCAAGTGTTACTGCGGGGGCGTACAGCTTCATGAGTCGCTTTGAGGTCGAAGTGTAGACAGCAAGGTTGTTCTTACCGAATTCCTTGCGGTCGATTGTTCCTTCTTCATATTGCTCCTGATGGTGCTCCATGAAGAACTTGTGGTCGTCCAAGATTGGTTGAAGTTGAAGTGTTTCCTTGGAAGCAAGAACAACTGTTGCCCCAAACGAAACTCCACCGATTCCAAGAAGGATCTGTGGGCTGTACTTCTTCAAATATAGAACCGACCGGTTTGCAAACCTTGTAATGGTCGTCTTGTTCACTTTCTTGCTCCTTTGTTAAAAGATCCCGCTGACATCATGCGGGTATACATTGCATAAATCTGTTTGTCTGACATCTTCTCAAGCTTATTCGCGAAGTAATCTCCAGGATATACTCTTCGAATCTCTTGAATCATCTGTTCCCGGCTCATCCCTCGATCGCCTTCTCGCGAGGCAATACGATCTTGTATCGCCCACCCATTGCTCGTGTCACTCGTGCTCCAGTGAGGTCGTCCCACCCGTAAGCGTCCCCAACAAATTCCGCTGTGACGCCTAGAATCTCATACAAGTCACTGACCGATGCCTCTCCATATGTTGAGACAAGTTGCTCTAGTTCATAGAGAACTCTCTCTGCAGAACCACGGTCATTCAACAGGATGTTGTCGACACTTATGTCTTCGTTGAGCCCATCGTCTCGAACAGAAGACGTTTCCCGTCCTCTAGACCCCCTAGTTGTTGCAGAGGGGCCTCGATACATTCGGTTGTAAGGGGTATGCTGCGCTGGACGGGAATTAGACGATCGTCGAACCGGACTATCCCCTCCGTAAAGCTTTTGCTCTGCTCCTTGAGTAATCATGTCAAGTAGTAGCGACTTTACGTTCGGAAGTACAACATCAAGCACGATGTATTCGGCAACCGATCGATTCGTTTCCGGAGCGAAGCTTTCCTTTACCTTAGAGAACAAACCGTCCTTATTGATGGTCGCTTCCCCGTCGATAACCTTGTGGATTTCCTTCTTCGGAGGCTTTGCTTTGGGACTGTCCAGCCTGTGAGCATCGTCCCTTGAGTTGGATGGATACTCATCCCTTAGATCGCTCATTTATTTACTTCCTGTCCGATCGTTGATTGTCGTACATCGAGTTGAAACTATTCAAAAATGCTTCTTTTGTTTCATCAGAAACATCGTCAGAAAACACTACGTTCTCTTTCTTTGCTTCCTTTCTCGGAGCAGGTTTAGAGGTCGACTCTTTCTCTTCCTGGTCAACCTGTTCCTCAGCCGCCTTGTAAATCAACTTGATGATTTCCAAATATGACTTTCCGGTCTCATCATGGACTTCCTTGACGTCCTTAACCATCCCGTATACCTTATCAACCGAGTCGCGCTGCTCTTCGAGCTTCGTATCGATGGCCTCTGAGATAACGGTGGTCATGTAGTAAGCCCCTATTGCAATAGCAACCTTCTTCCAGGGCTTCTGGTTCACAAGGATAGGCTTATACACTGACTTGACAAGGTAATGTACTCCGACGCCTGCTACTAGTCCCAGCCCTGCGTGGATGATCTTGTTCGTCTTCTTGAAATTGATCTTTTCTTTAATGCTCTTAAATGACACCTTCATGATGATTCCTTTTCTAAATATGGTTGTCCTGAGGGGCGCCCAAGACGTCAGATGGTCGTTTAATTCTTATCTCTTTTGGAGAAAGAACCCCTAAAGGACTACTTAACCCTTTTGGCCGGTTGCTCGCTCCATGTCTTCCTTGGCTTTTGCTACCTCCTTGGGGTTGTTCTCCTGGTACTCACGGTACTGCTTGGAGTACTTTGCCGGGAGGATACCCATGAGGAACTCTGTGATCTCATCCTCCGAAGAGAGAAGATCGTTGATCAAAGCGGAGTACGCATCGGTGTTCTTGAACGCCTGAAGGACCTCTGGGGTCTGTACAAACTGCTTCCCGTCCTCGTGACGAACACCATACGACATGTCGATGAAGTTCTCGACGAACTCGTAGATCTCACGTCGGCTGTTCGTTCGGAACAAGCGCGCAATCTTTGTCTCGATTCCCTCGCCCTCAATGACGATGAGCTTCGTGAGGTTTGCCTCTGAAATATGGAACCAGAAGTCCTCTACGAACTCTTCCTGATTGCCGTCTTCGTCCTCGATACCGTAGTAGGTAAGGGTCTTCTTAATCATTGGTTGCTTCCTTCTTCTCGTAAGTCCGTGGCTCGATGGCGTTGTCCGGATATGTTGCCTTGCCGATCTTCTTGTAAACATCACAGTAGGTTTCCTTGCGGGCACCGTTGTGAGTTACCTCGTAATACAGACCATCAGGACTGTTTGTGGAAAGCAGTGCCTTCCAGTTCCCGATCTGCTTTGAGAACCAGGTGATATAGACATCACCGAGATCAATTTCTTCCTTTTCTTCTGGACGATGATCATTGTAGTTCTTGACTACCAGTTCCTTTGCCCGAATCAGGAACCGATCAACACCCTCCTCGTTTCGCTTGAACGGGGCCTTGTTGTTTACATGAATATCGCTAGGCTTAGCCATGATGTCCTTACTTTCTATCTTGATATGAAAATAAAAAGCCTAAAGCCCTTGTTACAGGGCCTTAAGCCTTAGAGTTTTACTCTTCTTCCGTTGTTTCCTCTTCGTCTTCTACTTCGGTTTCATCCTCATCAGTATCTTGATTGGAGAGCTCAACGCGGAGGTAACCGCTGTCCAAAGTATCGACCATGGCATCTGAAACCGTTCCATAGATCTTCCGATCGAATGCCCATCCGACCAACCCTACAGTTAGGGCCGTTCCGATTGCTCCGATGGCGATCTTGGATTTCGTTCCAAGCCGGTCAATCAACTTTGTTGGCTGATTTTCCTCAGTGTTAACCTCTTCAACTTCGATGACCTCAGGGTTTGTTTCCTTGTTGTTCGACATTTCGAATTCCTTTCGGTTGAATTGTTACCTTCTCACTATAGGGTGTGCAATTTTTGCGGTTAGGCGATCTGGTCTCCATACCGACCGAAAGGCTTTGGTGCAACACGATGCTGGATGCTCAAGCAGGGCTTCATGTCTGGCCCAATCACTGCATCGATAGCAAAATCGATAAGGTTGTCTGCATTCCAGCCCATGGTGTTTCCAGCGTCAATGTAGTCAAGCCCCAAACGAGAATAGAACTCGTTCACCGTGATGTATCCATCGATAAGGATCAATGCGTTTGCATCGTTCCGAACTTTCTCGATGGTGTTCCTAGAGGACTTGAAGTATCGGCCGGACCATGCATCATGACAGGTCTGTTCCGAGTCATCAGCGACGACGATTTGTGTCTGCGCTGTCCCATCGGGAGAAGGGGCAAACGAATGATCTGGATTCGCTGTGCGCTGAGCGACATTCTTCCGTACTTCGTCGGATCCTTCTTCACCAAGGGCCGTCAGAATCTCTTCCTTGTACTCCATGAGCGTCCGCTCGGAGATCGTGTAGAGACCTGCAAGCGCTGCCTGACGACGGTCGTTGATAGTCTGAGACGCGATGATGCACCCGATGGTTCCAGCTCCAGAGGCAGCTGCCGGAATGAAGAGCTTCCAGGTGACCTTTGTCTTTTCGACGATTCCTGCGTCTTCAAGCTCTAGCTCATGGAGCCTGAACACTGCTTCTGGCGCTGCCTTTGCTGCCAAATATGCAGTTGTCAGAACTCCTCCCACTGCGGCACCTGTTAGGAGCTTAGGGGCGTTGTTCTCGGCGGCTTTCATTACCTTCTTGAAATATGGATGGATGTTCATTGTTGTTCCTTTCTTATTGAACTATTACTCGTTCGAAATTTAGATCTTGGTCAAGTTCAAAGTCTTTGTTTAGATGCGAAGACAACGCACTTTCTGATATTTTAAAGTAATCAGCGGCTGCCTTTTGACTCGAGAAAAGTTCCCCAGTTTCAATACACCTGGTTAAAAACCCAGGGTGTCCCTTTTCGCCTTTATAGATATTCTGGGTCACTGTATTTTAATCTCCGATAATATCTCTAAAATTTAAAGAAGGAGCAACAATATCTGGCTCGCAACGCAATCCAGAGTCTGGCTCGCAACGCAATCCAGAGTCATTCCTTCTCACTATAAAGAGTGTTATTATTGCGGATGAAACAGCGGTTCCGGTGCAT
>CAZYSQ010000012.1:0-27649 GCA_964649865.1 uncultured Acholeplasmataceae bacterium | reverse complement strand
TTAACCTTATGCTTCTCCCAATGCTCTTTGATTTGTTCTTTATTCATTATGATTCTCCAAATATAAAACCTAAAGCCCGTGTCCGTAGCGAGCTTTAAGCTTTTTAGGTTTTACAGTCCGGTCGCCTTGTCAAATAGCCAGAGACCTCCAAACCAAACTACTAGTGTTCCAGCGCTGATCAACAGGCTGTCTGCGACAGTAAGTTCGTCTTGGGTCTTCTTGAAAATCTTGAACATTTCGATTCCTTTCATAGTTATTACCTTCTCACTATAGGGTGTGCAACTTTTGCGGAATTACTCCAAAGGATCTTTTCTGTTCACAATCCTGTAGAACTCGCTGTCCATAAGCGCCTTGTCTTGGAACTCCTCAAGTACCTCCGGGTCTGCTCTCTCCATTAAGAACCACATGTAGTTCATAGCTTCAAAGTACAGGCTTTCGTTGTTCTTATTCTCGTTGAGAACCATGATGAACAACCATACGTTCGCCCCAAGACTCGCAAGCAAAAGAAACAGTGTCTTCTTTCCCATAACACTCCTAAATATAAAACCTAAAGCCAGTGTAGGGCCTTAGGAATTGAGAATTACTTCTTCTTTACGTTTTGTACTTCTCTGATAAATACCCAGATTAACCATAATCCATTGGTGACATACGACAGTGTTATGTCGAGTGCGAAGTGAAATATAGTATACCTTCGATTAAACATGTAGTATCCTTTCGTAAGTTATTACCTTCTCACTATAGAGCGTGTAAAAACAACTATTCGGAAACAAAAAGCCTAAAGTCCCTGTAAGAGACTCCAAGCCTTTTGATGTTAGTTAACTTCTTTGAACAAATCATCGTAGTCATGGAACAATCGTCGTCCCGTAGCTCGACAAGCTAGCCCGGATGCTTGAGCTGTCAGATACGATCCCAACGCGAATACAATTACGCCTGGGATGGCATTGATAGCAACATCGGTCCAGGTCGAGTCTTCTATTGACTTATTCCTTCGATACATGATATTCCTTTCGTAGTTATTACCTTCTCACTATAAGGTGTGGTTTCCGTGCGACTATTTTCCTTCCAACACATCCCAGTAGAAGATTGCTTTTTCAGCGTACGAAGTAGGTCTAGTCTTCTTCCGGACTTCCTCTTTTTCCTCGGGGGTCATCTCCGACCAAAGTTCTTCTTTCTTCTCTTCTAAAATATAAATAGACATCTTAGACAGAGCTTTCAGGAGAACAAAGAATAGAACTAATAAGGATACTAGTATAACTGCCATCCAAAAGTCAGAAACAGGCATTGTTCGCCTTTCAAATATAAAACCCAAAGCCCGTGTAGAGCTTCAGGTATTTAGTGGTTTACTTTCCTCGGATTTCACGAACGATTACCCAAATGATCCATAGTCCTCCGGTCACAACCGTCCCTAGACAGTCGAGAGCGAAGTTGAAGAATCCATAGTTTCGTTCCATGATATTTTCCTTTCGTAGTTATTACCTTCTCACTATAGGATGTGATTTTATCGCGAAAAATAAGAGAGTGTGTAGAAGCCTTTCGACTTCCACGAGAGGGATTTTCATCCTTCTCACTATAGAGCGTGCAACTTATGCGACAAAACCCAAAGTCCGTGTAGGACCTCAGGTCTTCGATCTAGTAACCGATCTTGAATAGTCTCATAATTGCTCGTTGAATGAAGTTCGGTCTGAAGCTATTAATCTCCATTGCTCTATATACATCTACCGATACCTCTGTCATTTCCTCTTCAGCGTTACTAATCAACTTATACAGTTCGATGTAAGATTTCGTATCACAAGTGATCTCGATTTTCTTATTGTCGAATATTGCTTCTTTGATTTTGTAAACTGAAGGGGCCTGCGGGTAGGGTTTCAAGTATTCATCTGCAATCTTCTGTAGATGCTTCTCCGAATAATCATTGATGATGATCATTATTATTCCTTTCGTAAGTTGTTACCTTCTCATTATAGGCTGTGTTGGAAGCGCGACAAAACTTAAACGATGTGAAAAAAGAGAACCCCATGCTATTTCTAACACAGGGTTCTCTTTCTAGAACTTCTTAATTATCACTGTTTAAGGCTTTTAACGAACGTGAACGCTTTCGTCGTAATTGGCGCTAGCTTTTCGTAGTTCAACCCGATCAAAGCGAGCATTGTCGTACCTGCTAGTCCGAACACTTGGCTAGGAGTCACTTTCCCCTTCGCAGCCTCTTGGGCCGCTTTGGCGTTAAGCAACTTTGCCAGGCTATCTGCACCAGCAGAATACTCCTTTGACTCGACCTCAATCCGACCAAGCTGATCCCAAGCAGCGGCGATTGTTTCGTCGGCTGAGTTCATTTCGTCTTCTTTGTCCTTATCAAACATGAGATTCCTTTCTGTTGTTCTCACTATAGGGGGTGTAAAAACCGCTAATCAATAATCAAGAACTTAATGACGTTATCGTCACTTAGATTCTCAGCGTCATCGGGAAGGGTTACGTTCATATGGGAAATAGACCCATCAGGATTCTTATTTAAGGTAAAAACACCAGTGGCATTTTCAGAAATCAACCGTCTGTAGCGAATCAAAAGGACAAGATGGGCAATCATGGAAACAACCATTACTGTCATAGTTGGCAGCATGAAACCTCGTCCATAGAATTCAAACGCCGTAATAGCATACATAATAAGTATGCTCAACATTAATAAAACCAGGAAGAAATCCTTAGCTTTTCTAGTTCTTTTTATCTGCTTCATGCTAATCCTCTTTATGCTACATAATCTTTGAACGTTGGAACATATGTGGTAACCCCATTTTCTTTAAGGAACGTGTAATCACTTAGATACATCAATTTGATTTCGCCTTTTGCTCGTAATTCGAAAATGGTCCCCAAACAGAAGTCTTCCTCATAGACCATATCGCTAGGGAGGTTTATATCGCATTCTAACACAATCGAGTCTTGATTAGACAAGAATTCTTTTCCTACTTTTTTCATTTCAGCAGTTAATTCGGAGGAAGTTAACTTATCGTCACCCTGATAGTCAATAATTTTAGTCCGAAGACCAAACCCACCGGTTGGCGCCCCGCTTGATTTAACCAGGACTGACTTCCCGCCGGAGATAACCATGACTTGATTATAAACTTCTTTGATAGTATTAAGAAGCGTTACATTGTGCAATTCCCCATTAGCTTCGGAGAGAACCTTATATCGATTAGTAAAATCAACCGCTGGAGCCCATCGATGTAATGTTACTCCAGACATATACCCATTTAAAGAGTTTCTATAAAACCCAAACAGTGTTTTCGTATCGCTATTGTTATAGAACACATCATAAATGGTGTCTTTTATGTTTATAGCGGCATTTCTAATATCGCTTATACGCCCGACTGTTTTATAGTACGGAATATACCGAGGGAAGCTACTAATGTATGTGTTGGCATTAGATAGAGCATCGCCCATCGAAGCCATGACTTTAATATGTCCTGTGAATTTCATAGTGGAATACGTTCTCTCAGAACTATCGGCGGCATCATTGAAGAAGGTCGGTACCACGATATTTTCAAAGACTTCTAGCGCGCTTGAAGAACCATCGAAATAAAGTGACCTTGGTCCGTCTTTCAGCTCCCTACTTTGGCTGTCCATGAATATCTTGAGATCGGTCCAATCGCTTTTTGCATTTTTTGATGAGCCATTCGACAACCACACAACACAACCAACAGCGTCGGCCGGGATTACTCTCTCTAACGTTAATTCTTGCCAATCAGAAATTGTTTTGTCTGCATACACGTAGTGACTATATGTAGAAGAACTCCCTCTTCGTCGATATTGGAACCGGACGTAAGGCCTTGAAGCAGAAGAATCGTATTCACTAACTTTACATTTAACGCGGATGTATATTGGGTAACCAGGTTTAAACACGAAACTCATGTTTAGTTGATCCACGGAGCCCATCTTTGCCGTCCCACTGGCACCGCCATCATAATAAAGATTTAAGCCGCCTTCTTCTTTTACAGTCGCCCCTCCTGTTGTCGAAGTAAAATAGAGCGGTATCCGGTCTCCATTAGAGGCTTTTTTGACGCTAATTTTTAATTTAGGATCATAGAAATCATTTCTATTTGATATAAAAGTATTTCCATTAAAATACTCTACTGTGGGGTTTGGATATCCTTTTTTGTACCACGAATAAGACCACGGGTTTCCGTGATTAATCAAGTGTTCTTTAAGCGCGACCTCTAATGAATAGCCTGTTATCTTGACATACGAGACACCGTCTTCGCTATACTTAAGAACGCTATCAACACGCATTACTTTATGAGACTCTGTTTGTCCAAGAAAAGCGCCTGGTGCAAGCGAAGATTCATAGGGCTCGAATTTTGATTCTTCATATACGATTTCAAACTCTCCCAGTTCTCTTCCCCTGTCAGTCCAAGCGCAAGAGATATATTCTTCTAGAAGGGTAGTATTTTGGAAAGAAACCGATAATATATAAACATCCATATTAATACAGCCCTTTTCTCACGTCAACATATGTTAGCCGGTTGATGGAAACTGTTCCTGAGCTTCTTGAGATCGTCAATGTGTTTCTCCCTGGATATAAAACAGGCCACTTCGACGAAGCATCCACAAACCTAGGATACGCTATGTTGTTTTGTACAAACTTTCTGCTTCCTGGTTCCCCATTAATGTAGGTAGGGCTATTGTCTCTTAAATAGTTTGTATATCCATTATTTGAGTCGGTAAAAGTGAAAGGTCTGCTGCCATAATACGTATGACTGATATTGAATTTAAGATTAGTAATGGTTGTGCTACCTTGTACCCGCCATTCTTTCGGGTATATCGGCCCATCTGTCAAAGTCACAGTGTTTGACAACTGTGACCCCCAATTCAAAATGGTATTAGTGAGCCTTCTAAACATCGGATCGGGACAAAGGATAGAAACGACAAACAACATATCGTCGGAGAATACTTCATAGTCGATGCTTTCAACTATACCTAATATTGTCCATATTATTCCAGTATTCTCTGCTTCATGGAGTGTGAAATTTAGTTTTACTTGGTCGCCTATGCCAAATAAAGGGTATAAAGTCGAGTTTAAAACATCTCTTACCGAGTTCGGAGAGACCGGGGGCAGAGAGATGTATATGAGAATGTTTCGTGAATCCTGTGTCACAGACCCGATAGTATGTGAATCCGAAGTTCCATCGGAGATTAAGTTGATATTCTTACTAATGGGGCCTAAACCTTCGATTTTTTGGATAAATCCTCTTTCGGTTCGAGAGTCATGTATATAGGGATATCCCATATTCCTCGACGTGTCAAAGAACTCCCACGTTTCAGTTTTACGTATTACATTATTGGTCACCGATAGTTTCTGTATCATACCCTCAAGCTCTCCTTAGCAATTGCAAGCTGCTTCCTAGTATTCCTATAAATCTCGTTCGGAGAAAGAGCCTTAGGAGATGTGTTATTCTGATTAAATTCGAAATTGTTATTTATTGTTTGGTTAGTAACATTCGTCTCACTTACTTCTCTCTGTGCCGATAGAGAATCTGCTTTATCACTAGATATAGAGATTCCCGTACGAGCAGTCATCATACCATCAAGCATAGAGGCGTCTTTATTCACACCACTTAAATCCAACACAGGAGTGATTGTAGGGACTATGTCCTCAACCATATCCATGGAAGATGCAATATCCTCAACGATTTTCGCTAGTTCGTCTAGAACATCGTTGGCCATTCCGTCTGCAGCGTTTGTTGCCGAACGACCCTCGTCGGTGATACCCTTGGCGAAACCAAGAGAGAAGAAGTTACCAATTTCAGCAGCTTTCCTCGATGGTGAATGAACAGCCAGTGCTCGACGTGCAGCAGCTAGAGCCCTAGATGCAACACTTATTGCCGCAGAGATAGCGTATGACTGTCCTCGGTAGATACCATTGCCTAGACCGATCGAGATATTTCTTCCGATTGCTGTTGCTTGACTTCCAGTTGTTCTGGAAGCTCTGGAGAGCCCCCTTGATAGGGACAAAGCCAGTTTAATCGTCAAAACAGAGGCCTTTGCAGCCGCCTTGCTTCCGGCACTAGAAAGACCGGAAGTTAGATGGCTTGATATCTGCTTGGTCATATTCTTAACAATTGTAACTGATATCTTAGAAGCAGCCGTAAGACCTGTTTTTAGACCAATTCCGATTTTCTTACCCATGTTGATAACAATGGTGGTGGAAACCTTAGTGGCATTTGTCAAACCATTCTTTAAACCGGCACTAATGGCTATAGTCATAACTGTGATCTGAGCAACAATGAAAGGAACCGTTGTTGTAATGGCGGCCCCGATCTTTCGCATGTTGGTACCTGTGTCCGTAGCCATCCTACTGATCTGCTTCAGGAATATCGATGATTGCGCCTTGAATACACCAACAAGGACCGTCATGCTACTCTTTACGGAAGAACTCATACCCTGAAGGGCTTTACCGACTCCTATTGAAGCCTTTATAGCTGCAATAGGTAGCTTACTCATTGTGGATGTGAATTGCTTAGTTGCCACCTCGGCAACCTTGATGACTACACCAAGAGCCATGGTCGAACTGCCGAAAGCATTCATTCCTCCACCAGCAAGAATTAGCGATGCGCCAAGCTTCTGCATGCTAGAGCCAAAGTTAGTCAAAGCGCTAGCCTGAGCGGTCAGTTTCTCTATCTGAGGAACCAACCCCTCTATAGCACTCTTCAACGCATTGACAGCGGATGAGAACGTAGCCATTCCAGCCGAAACAACTAACATTCCAGCGCCAGCAACAAGTGCTCCCGCTCCAACAACAAGAAGGGCGGCACCAAGAGGAAGCAATGCCACTGCAAGAGCGGTCATCTTTCCAATGTCTCCCCACCCAAACTGAGTGACAAATTGCTCCAAAGCCAATGCTGCAGCTGGTCCGCTTGCTATAATAATCACCATTCCAGCGCCAAGAACAACTAGTCCAGCGCCAAGAATCAAAGCTCCAGCGCCAGCAACAAGTGCTCCAGCTCCAAAAAGTAGTAGTCCTGCGGCCAAACCAACCATTGGTAGAATTGCTCCCGTGGAAGCCATAGCGGCTTCTGCAAGAACCTTCAATCCCCCTGCTGCTAGTGTTGCTGCTGGACCAAGAAGGCCTAGACCAAATGCAAATGCAATCAATGCAACAGAAACCAAAAGTCCTGCTGCAGCGAGAGCGAGGGCACCTAATGCCAACACCCCAATTCCAACAGCAACTGCCTCAGCACCCATTCCGGCTATAATAAGAATCAGCAGCGCGCCACCAATACCAACCAAACCAGTAATGATTTGACCAAATGTGAGACCAGAGAGTAACCATAGTGCGCCAGCTAGGATTGTGATTGCAACGGCCATAACGACCATTGCTCCCGCTCCCGCTATAGCACCAACTAGAGAATTCGCCGCTATAACTAACATAGCTAGAAGAACGCCCATCGCCAAGATACCTTGAAGGAGGGAATCCATGTCTATCTGTCCAAGAATCAGAACAGCCCCGACCATCACACCAATAGAGACAGCCATAGCAAGCAAAGCGACTGCTGCAGCATCGGTTCCAGCAGCATTAGCAGACATGGCCATTACGGCGATGGTAACCACTCCGAGCAAGAGGGCGAACTTAGCAAAGCCATCCATGAAAACTTCCCATGGAATCAGGGACATCAACATGATAACACCCATCATACCAGCTAATGCAATAGTCATTAGCGTAAGACCAGCTGCAGCCAGAAGCATGCCAGGCCCGGTGCTGTTTAGAGCTAGGACAGCAAGCATCAACAAACCCAGTAGGATAGTAACCTTGCCGAGACCATCCCAGAATACATCCCAAGGGATCTGCGCCATGTGTTCTATAACGAGGCTGAAGGCAAATAATGCTGCCGCCATCAACCCCATGCCGATAGCAGTGGAGTACAGGTCGGCTGTCATCTTCTCATTGCTCAAAGCTAAAACAGCGAGAAGCATAATTCCAATCGCAGCAGCAATACCAATAAGTCCTTGAATCATTGTCCCAAGATCCATTTCACCGAATCTCTGAATGGCAAACGACAAGACTATGAGGGCTCCAGACATAAGAGCGATTCCAACGGCCATCTTGGACAGGCTTTCTTCGGCATCGATCTTATCCAGAGCGTATATAGCTCCGATCATAATGCCAATACCAGCGGCGACACCAAGAAGACCCTTTCCAAGGGTTGACATGTCTAGTCTACCGAGTTTCTCGATAGCGATCGCCAAGATACCTATAGCTACCGCCATAGCAATCATGGAAGTGGCCGCCTTACCGATGGTCCTAGGGTCTGTTTTAGCCATCGCTTTTCCGATTAGAAGCATAGACCCAGCAAATATGCCAGAAATAGCTGCAATAGCGCCAAGGGAGATAACCATCTTCCCTGTGTCTACTCCTGCCAGAAGCCAAATTGCCCCGGCAATCAGCGCGATAGCTCCAGCAATCTTCAAAAGCTTGGTAGCCGGGGTATCGTCACTAAACTTTTTTAATGAATCACCGATTTTGCTCAATGCTCCGGTAAAGTCGTCAACAACCCCAAAGATCTTATCCTTGAAACTACCGGCAGACTTACCGAAATTCTTAATAGCCTTAACGAGTTGGGCCAGACCCAGAACAAGCGCTGTAGCATTAACATTGACAATTACCTTGTCCCAGTCAACACCGCTTAGGAAGTCTGTGACAGCGTTTTTAGCTTTTCCGAACATGGTTACAACACCAGAACCGAAGTCCTTGATCTTGTTCCACATTGACGAGAAGAAATCGCCAACGCTAGATACTGCACTCTTCAGCTTATTCCAGGGGTCTAGGTTACCAACACCAGTCTTGATGCTGTTTCCTGCCGACTTAGCCTTGTCTCCAACGCCATGAATGCTTGAACCAAGTCCATCGGCGCTCTTACTGGCACTATTAAATATGGAATCGATCTTTCCGCCGCCCCACTCAGAGAACGAGGAAGCAAGATTGGTCATGCCACCGCTTACGTTTGAGATCCAGGAACTAAGATCGTTGTGAACCCATCGTTCAATGGCCGCAACCGAATTAGAGATTGCTGAGTTCAACTTTTCAACAGGCCCACTGGCGAAAGAGTTAACACTAGCCGAAATGTTGGCTAGCATATCGTTGAAACCCTTGTTGTCGCCAGACCCAATCGACTTGAATACGTCTGCAACCTTGTCTTTGAAGCTCCCCAGCGAGTTTATAGGACCACTGGTATCAAAACTAAGGCTCTCGAAGAAATCCTTAATCGGTTGAATGGCGTTAGAGAAGGTTTCCTTAAGACTATCAACAGAAATGCTGACGCCGTTGAACTTATCACCCAGCGGTTTGAGTCCATCTCCTACGGCGCCAAGGATATCCTTCGCTGCTGTAAATCCAGTCATGAAAGCGCCACCAATTACGGCAGCAATACCAGAGATGGCGGACATTGCAGCCTTGATGGGTGTTAGGAAGACAGTGATCGCCTTTGTAAGGTTGGCCTGTCCCTTCTCGGATAGCTTCATCTTGTCTGTGAACTTAGCAAAAGCCTCTGTTATCTTGGTTATACCACCGATAATGGGGCTCTTCGACAAATCGGCTTCTCCACCAAAGAAAACGTCCTTAAACGCCTTCTTTATTGGGTCTAGAACACTGTGGAAACCATCGAACAGGTTCTCCATGCCCTTCGCAACATTTTCGAAGGAGGGGGTTAGCGCAGTAACAATGTTCTGAACCGAGGTAAGGGCGTTCACCATGACGTCAGCCTTCTTGTCCATAACTTTGCCGTATAGTTCAGCAAAAGGAACAAGAGCATTTTTGATGGTGTCGTATGTTGCTGCCAGAGCATTGTTTACTGGGATCTGAGCTCGATACTTCTGTGTGAAGAAGAGCTCGCCAATTCGAGCAAGAGCAGCGTTCATGTTGGAAAGCGAACCTGTATAGGTCTCGTTTGCCTTCTGAGCGCTTTCGCCAAATGCCTCAGAGAAAGCTGCTGAGAACATCTCAGCATCAATTTGGCCCTTTCGAGCCATCTCGCTTACTTCCTCTTGTGTTACCTTGACACCCTTAAGCTCTGTAAGATAATCAGCAATAACCTGCTTACCGCCAACGCCTCGGGCTGCCAGTCGGTTAAAGTCTTCTGCACCTGCCTTACCTTTACCATAAACGTCGGCGAAGATATCGCCAACTTCCATGAAGCCAGCGCCAGACATAGCAGCAGTTCCTGCAACAGCCTTAAGAGCATCGACCATTTCATCTCCGGCTTGAACACCAGAGGTTCCAAAGATCGAAGCCATCTTGGCAGCCTCGTCCAAACCATAAGCAGTTCCAGACACAGCCTCGTTAGCCGAGGCCATCGTATCTTCGACGTCCATGCCGAGCGCCTTAAACTGGAACTTGGCCTGCTCGATGTTGATGGCTCGCTTCTTGCCGCCTTCGACGATAGGATCGACAAGACCTTTTGCCATCTTTACGCCAGCATCGATAGCGCCGGAAGTCAACTTACCTAGCGCAACACCAGCCACAAGCTGAAGGCCGGAAAACTTGCTCCCGACCTCTTGGATACTGTCCGAGATTCCGTCCAGCTTTTGACCAGATGCATCGTTGATTTGTGAAGTGAGATTTTTGAGGGAACCGAGCGATTCGGTAACGCCCTTTTGGAATTGCGCATTCTGAAAGTCCATCTGGACAATGCGTCTATCAATACTTGGCAATGTAGAGCCTCCTCTAGACTTTCATTTTGACGACTCGAATTAAGTCACGCTTTTTGGACTGCGTTCCACATTTGGTCTGCTATTTCACTAAAGACAGAATCCATTACAGGGTTAATGTAATCCGTTCCTTGGACGTAACCGCCGTTCCTAGTTCCGTGTCCGTACTGAATCAAGATCGCAATACTGTAATTCTGGTTAACATTGTCGTTATACCAAGAAATCTGACAATGTCCAGACTCAATCTTCATCCGATAACCCCAAGAAGAAGCAGTTCGACCAGATCGCTCTGGCGTTGCTTGAGCTAGGGCGTCAACACCCATTCTAGCGTAAGGTTCCAGAACGGAATACATCGACTGCTTCTCCATCTCTTTGAAGAAGTTCTCGGTGTTCTTGAAGTCGCCCTTACTACTAATCCTAAAACTCATTCTAGGTGTCCAAGAATTCTAAGAACGTCCCTCGGAAACGGTATTGCACTGGCATTATACATCATAGTTTCGAGAGAAGAAAGCTTGGTAGGGTTTTGTGCAGAAGCGAGAACCGAGACGTGACATGTATTGAGTTCGTGGACAAGGTTTTGAACTCCAACACAATTAATCGTTACTGGTTCTGGTTCCACAGCATCTTTATTTGTTTTGTCTTCTCTAGAATCAATTTCTCCAGTTAGACCATACATAAAGTGAAGTTCGTAGTCACTATTTGTTTTGTTAGCATCGCCAACATAATTTCGATACGACATAGAGAAGTTGTTGAGAGAGTTGCTTCTCTCCAAATATGGTTGGTCTAAAAACACTCCGGATCCATCATTTTTATACTCAGTCATACTAAGGTATTTCTGCAACAGTGAAGGGACCAAATATGTTTCGATCTTTGGAGTATATACCCTCGGTTGTTCCATTGCTCCGGAAAGGCTTCCATACATGTATCTATATGTTAAACCACCCCCTTCATGGTCATGAGTTACCGAGATTAGACCATCCCATGGAAATGCTTGGTATAGGTTAATCCCAGACATACCCCCGTAGTTTATGTGAAATACATCTCCAACGCCAAAAATACCATGGTCAATTCCATTGTGATAGGTTCTATTTTCTGCGCTACCCCATGTTAATTGTTTAGCCATCAATACCTCCTAACCAGTGGTCCCCATTTGCGCTCGACGTTGCGCGTTCAATTCTCTACGCTGTGCTGCCAAAGAACCAGAGGGTTTCTTTTTCTTACCAGAGTCTTGTTCCCTGTTCGCGACCTCAATAATGGTGAGAGCCCTATTCAAATGCCAATGTTGGACTTCCCAGTTCAGCTGCAAAGCAGAAAGCCAGTAGTATATCAACTCAGAAGTAATAATTCTACTGGAGTGTCCCTTTGGACCACCCTTGTCTGAAAACCAGGTGGCGGTATGTTTGTCATTGATGTAGTCAGAAACCTTCGTTATTTCTTCAGCGTCCATGAACGGAAAAATGTCTGTCTCTGGCGGATTCAAACACATCATTCTGAAGTAGTCAAGCATCTCTTCGTTTGTTTTCGCATGTTTATCCATGGAACTCAAGAAAGGCTTCTTGTACTTCGATTCCCATTCAGACATAACAAAGAGACTATGCTCCATCTCCAAATCACAAGATGGAAGCATTACGAACTGATTTGTGTTTTCGTCGAAAAGCTCTTTAGCTTTGATTCTTAGATGAAGCATAGTCTCCCTTTGTTATACGAAGCTTAGGAAAGCATCGAGATTACTTCCTCCGGAAGAGGAAGGGTTGCGGAGCCACCTTCGCCAGACCCGTAAAGTGTCGCCTCGAGTGCCTCAAGCTTCGTGGGCTCAAGCTTCGTGGAGTCGATGGTCATCGAAGCGGTGGGGTTAAGTCCCGATCCCGCAGAAACGGGGGTAGTCGTGAGCTCCCAAGAGAAGGTGATGGCCTCAGGGCTATCATTAATGGTGGTGTAGGCCTTCTCAGACGGAGCAGCAAGGGCTCCATAAATGAGGTGAAGCTTGTAACCAGCATCGGCACCCTTAAGGTCGTCGCCAACCTTTGTGCGGTAAGAGAATCCGAAGGTACGGCGAGTCTGCTGTCCGACGTAAACGCCATCAGCAGGTTCTGCTGTTCCATCACACACTGCGAACTCATCGGGGTACGTATACGCCTCAATGGTTGCACCGAACTCCTCTGCAGAGACCATGTTGAGGTACGCAATGTTGTCTGCATAGCTCTTTGTGGACTCTGCACCAGAGGGGCTCTCACTTACACTAATAAGACCGTTCCACGGAACTCCTGTTCCGTATGTTCCATCCTCTGTCGTGGCGTATAGAACACCATGGTCTACACCTGATTCATACTTCTTATTTCCTGCATCGTCCCAGACGAGTGCCATATTTGTCTCCCTTAGTAGTAGATTGTCTGTGCCCTCGCCTAAAGCTCCGAGCAACGGTTGTTGTGAGGGGTCACTAGACTCCTCGTAATCATTAAAGATCTCTTCGGAGTAGTCATCTTGTTCAGACATGCCCCTCCTTAAATATAAACTCTAAAGTTGTCTTGATAGAGACCATCAATTGGTATTCTGGTCTCAAAAGAACAGTGGTCAAACCCGTATAACATGGACGAACGAAGTTCTTCGTTATCAGGATTTCTAGAAATATAAGTGACCTGGTATTGATCGTAAAGGGTGTACGGTTTCCCATCGGCCCGTTCAGACATTCCTCGTTCCAGTTGGTATACGAAACAAGGATAGTGCATTACGTGGTTTGATGGGGGTTGAAAGTACACCCTCTCGTTCGCCGAAACCTTAGGTTTCTCTCCTTCGTTTTCTTGAAGGAGTTTGATAAGCGGGTTGTGAAGTTTATTCAGGCGTCGGTCCATTATAAACCTCCCCCACAGTCAAAACCAACCGAGGCCTCTTGACCTCGATACCACTCACCTTCCAGCGGATCCCGTTCCACTTCACATAACGAATCTGATCGATATTCGACCACACATACTCATCGGCTAGGATTTCGATGATATTCTGAAGACGAGCATTCTCGTTAACAGAATCACTCCCCCGGAATTTATTGAAGGATTGTCTAACGTCGCCATAGTAGTGACGTTCAGTAATCACATCATCATAAACTCCGGGGGAGGTCATCGTTGGCACGCCGTAGCCGATTTCACCGGAATAGCGAGCCATTTAGTATTCCTACGGCTCGACCGTGGCAGCACCGCGCTCGAGAACGATGGCGCTGCGGTAATGGGTCAGGCCACCCGAGAGACGGGCCTCCTGGAGGTACTTCTCCTGGTTGAAGTCGATATCAAAATCGGAGAAGAAGGTGGTCTCGCCGCCCTTGTTAGTACCGATGGTGTAATCGTCAAGGTTGACGATAATTCCAATGAGGCTTTCCTCTGCCGACATAACATCGACATCAACAATCTTGGAAACACCAAGCGCATCCTGAAGGTTCTCACGAGTCGGGAACATACGACGTCCGTCGCCATCCTTGACCAGACTGAGCTGCGCAAGCTCCTGGCGGGAGATGTACAGGACAGGATTGCCCTTACCATGGTACTCCAGCATTGCTAGAGTAACATCGTCCGAGATGTCCTTGACGTCTTCATCCACAGAGTAGTGGTATGCGTAGAAGTCGTGATCGTGGTAGATCGATCGAACGCCAGCACCATCCGAGATGGACATCGGGTCCTTGATCTTATCGGGATCGGACAGCTCACGGCCGTCACCAATGAGGATTGCACGAGCAATTTCCTCATCGATCATGATGCGGATCTCGGCCTTCAGCCACATAACGACGTCAAAATCCGTGATATCGAGGATGTCGTCACGATCAAGCTTCTGCTTCTTGTAGATCGTGGTCGGAGTGGTCTTTCGGGTTGACAGGGCGAAGAACTCGTCCTTCTTCATCGAACCCTTGATGTAGCCCTTTGCGCGAGCCTCATCGTGCGTGAGATCTGCATGGAAGGACTTCACGTTGGCGAAAGGAGACTTCTTGGTGGCAGCAAGAACCTCGGAGACCCACTCAGTGCGGCGCTTGACCAGCTCGGGGTAGATCTCTGCGGAACGAGCCTCAGGGAACAGAAGGTCGATGTTGGTAATACCATACTCATCGGCGTGCTGAAGGATGGAGGTGCTGAGACGAGAATCATGTGAATCAGCGTAATTCACGATGGTCTGGACCTGGGAGTGAGTAAGGGTGGTGCCCTCGGCCTCGGTCGTATCGTTCTTGTCAAAGAAATTGTGAGTTAGGGACACGTTATCCTTCTCCTTTTCGTCGGAATCTTCTTCGTCGGTGTCTTCTTCGTCGGACTGATTTACTTCATCGTCCTTCTTATTCTTTTCATCATCGTCATTTTCGTCATTAGAGTCATCATCGTCGTCAGATTCCGCCAAAGCCAAGGCCTGACTGACTACGTATTCCATAAACTTTACTTGATCTTCGGTCAGGCTTTCGTAAACCTCGGTGACCGTAGGATCAGAAGTTTCTTTCTTATCAGTGGTTTCAACCGTCTCTTCGGTTGGCTCCTTCTTCTGGTCTTCTTCCTCCACAGAGTTCTCCTCTTCAGATTGTTCGATCTCATCGCCGTGTTCCAGCGAGAAATTTGAGTAGATAATGGCTTCGCCGTCATCCATTTCATCGTAGCTGCTGTGATTCATACTAACGAAGTCAATCACCGCACCGGGGTTTGCCCCAGAGACAACGAGGCTGACCTCGCCAATGTTACCATCAAGAACGTCGTTTCCGCGCTTGACTAGACGATTGGCGTAAATGGACAGACTTCCGATGTCTCCGTGTTCAATGGCCTTCTTGAGGTCTTGGGCCCTGTCGTTTTCATTGAAGTACCCACCAACACGGATTCCGTCATTGGTGTATTCAAGAATTGCGTTTCCTACAATATTATCAGAATCATTTCGCTGATGGTTCCAAACAAGAGGGACCTTCTTTTTATGGTCTTTCTTGAAGGCGCCCGGCTTAATTGTCAAACCATCGGAGCAAAGGAGGTTCGCCTTAGACGCCCATCCTCGAAAGTCAGGCTTCTGAACTTTCATTTTGACTGGATCCTCCTTCCGAAGGTTTTTCACTGTTTTCGCCCGAAGGAGCGCTGAGGTTAGCATTCACCAACTGATCGGCTCTTGGATTGTCTTTAACGCGACGGAATCCAATAACGCCTCGCATCTCGTTCGAAGTCGCAATTTCATTACGAGTGAACTTGTCAACGATCTCGGCCAGCTTCGAAACTGGAACAAGGGAGAACGGGTCCCTGAAGTAGTACAACTTCTGCCCCTGGGTTCTAGCCGTCTTAGACAAGAACTTTCGATCCATCTCTTCTGCAATTGCACGAACAATAGGCTTGATCGTGCGCTCTTGATAATTGATCATTGCTTCTTCCGAAGCTGTTCCAGCAAAGATCTCCTCAGTTACGCCCAGCTGGTTGTACAACTGATTTGTAAGATACTCGATTTGAGCAAGAAGATTGTTCTCTGTTGGACGATTTAGTTGTGTGACACGTTCGGTACTGTCGATGTAGGCAATACCGTACTTGCCGTTGTGAAGTTGAACCTCGATGTCCTTACGACGTTGCGCCGCTTGAGCACGCTTCGAGTCTGTCTTCACTGCGTAAGGAAGCTGGATTAAGATGTCTAGCTTCCCAGAGTTTGTTGCGTCATCTATCTGGTCAAGATAATTCAACTTTCGAATCAGACGCTGGAGAGTCGAGTTCGGTCCGTTCATGATCGCCGAAAGTGGATTCTCCACAATCGCAACCATTCGCTTTGGAACGATTTTTTCCCTCGTAGTTCCTGTTGTTTCGTCATACACCTTGACTTTGACGTGGAGAGGATACCACTCGGTGATTTCCCCAACTCGCATCTCTAAAATTTCGAAGGAATCACTGAACTGAGGATCCCCACGGTATTTCATTGGACAGATGGCGATAACACCCTTGTCACAAAGTCGAAGGACCTGGTCGATTCTAAAAGCAGAGGCAGCCTGATCTAGATTAGCCTCCCTTGTTAGACAATCGTTCAACGTAGAGTTGATGGTCTCTTCGTAGTGACCCTGGTCATCTACTCGGGCGTGCTCTATTTTTACGTTGGATACGTCAATAGCTATCTGTGTAAAAATGGAGGTGATAATGGATCGTTCGTTGCCTCTCGTTAAACGAGGGGCGTCAGGATTAGTAAAAGAGGATGACCCGTAATCCATGTTTGGACGGTCTTCCATTTCTTTCATCAAATCCCATGAGTTTTTAAATCGCTCTAGTATTCCCACAAAACCTCCTTTCTACTTCTAAAAACTTTCATTTTGACGGCGCGAATCATCAGTCAAACATCTCTCGATTTAGCTTATAGGCAACCCAAGCGTCAAGTTCGGCAGCAAAGTTGTCGATCTTTGCTTCGTGTCGTTTCTTCAGCAACTTTCGGTTTCCGTTCGTGTCTTCTAGAGTGATCGCGTTTCCCATGGCGTATTGCATTACCTTTTCGTCAAAGATTAGTTTCCTGGCTTCTGAAAGTCCTTTTAGTTCCCCAAGAGGAACAGACTCAGTCCTTGCGCCCTGAATTACCTTTTCGACTCCGTACTCACCGTTCTCCTTCGCCCATCGCTGGATGAATTCTTTGGCATTGTAAGGATCGTACCCGACACAGACAATGTCATACTGCCGATCCTCGATGAATAGTTCGAGATCCTCGTAAACTTCCATCATGTCAAGAACATCGCCTTCCATAACACAAAGCGATTGTTCGTTGATGAACTCGTCGTACTTTAGACGCATTGCACCGGGCAACTTCATCATGGTTCGAGTCGTGACGTAGCTTCTAGTCTTAACTCCAAACCGTCCATCAGACAACGGGAACAAGAACGTAAAAGCACAGAAGTCGTCGCCCTGAGAAAGATCCATTCCCATGGAACAAGGAAGATTCCAGAAGGATTGACGGCGATGAGGAATCGTTTCTTCGTACGTAAAGAAGTAAGTATACCCTTCCATCGGGATTCCGAAACGCTTAGCGAGGATGTCGTTCCTTGCGGCCGGAGCTTTTTCTGCTCTTTCGACATCTCGTTGGTAGGTTTCGTATGAAACAGTCTTCCCGATGTTTGGCTGAGCCTTAACCCACATGTCTGGGTCATTTACTTCATCAATCGAGTCCAACCGGTAGTACCAGATGGACGTGTGCGGATCAATGTATTTGCCTTTCAGCATGTCCATTAATTCCATTTTAACGGTGTCGCCCATCCCGTTTCGAACAGTTCCTTCGGACGAGATCGCGACGATCAGCCAGTCTTCGACTTTCGAAGCACCCTGCTCTAGAGATGTGATAATGTTTTCCCGAAGATCACCAGAGAGCCATTCGTCGACCGTGTTGATCTTTGAGATCAAACCCTGGGTCTTGTTGATAGACATTGGCCGAATTTCAAGGAGAGAACCAGTCAAGAAGTTCTCGATCCCCTTTTTGGTCGAGGCAAGTTTAACACGATTGGCTTTAGAGCCAGTGGTGTTCTGAATACTTCCTTCTGTAAGAAACTTAAAGAGCGGACCTTTCGACCTTGTGATCGCAGTCCTGATCGGAGACATCACCTGCTCCGCCTGTTTCATAGTTGGAGCTGTTGTGATCTGGTGTGTGGTCGTCGTGTCGACATTGAGGAAGAAGTTTTGTATACAAGAGGCGTACATGGACTTAGCCGCACCACGAGCAACGATTAAGTACTGCTTGTTTATCAACCTGGTCTTCACACTCTTGTTTACAAACCGTCCTGGTTCTCCATCTTCGCCAGGAACCCAAACATTCTTTTCCACAAAATAGAACCAAGCAAGACAAGATTCAGCCCACAGCTTAAATGTGTCAAGCAAGTGGAGATCCGAACCATCAGTCAAGGTTAATTCTTCTTCGCAGTAGAGAATAAACCCATCGATTGCCTTGTCGTCATAGTAAAACGATGGTTCAGCAATCAGGGCGTCGATACGGTTCATCTCCATGGCAATTTCTTTGTTTACAGGTATTTCACCACGCCGAACCTTATTACGAAACTCTCCGTAATACTTTGGAGTAGCGGTATTAGATAACAAAGAATCACCTCTTAACTAAACTAATCTTTCTTCTTCTTTTTCTTGGATTGTCCAGCCCCTGTTAGTGAGATAACGAAGTCACGGCCAGTGAACTCCTTATCTGCAATATACCGGGGGGTATTTACAATAGCGTTGGTGCCAATCCTAGTAAGGGCTTGTTTCCCGGAGTCCTTGATAATACCCTGAATGTACTTCTTGCCGGGGGATGTATCGTTATCAGACAGATCCTTAAGACGCTTCTCTGATTCAAGGCGCTTGGTGCGATCTTGGATCTCGGAATTGCTCATAGACTTGATGTCTTTTTTCTTAAGGGACTTCTTTTGTTTAGGGGTCTTTGCAAGGTGGGCCTTGTTTGTAGGCATTCTCCCACCACGATCACGCTTTCGCACTCCCCAACGCATCCCCTTAACACCATGGTGTTCAAGCGTATTATCTTCTAAGATCTCGTTTAGAATTTGTTGAATTATTTCCGATGACATTCATGTACCTCCTTTTCTTTATACCGGGTTTGTTTAATTCATCATCGCCCATTCAGCCTCTGAGAATAGGCGGCCAGCTGAGCGCATTTCAGACCAATGAGCATGGGAAGTATAATTAGATATTTGTGAATTCGGAACGATTACATTTGCATTGGACAACGACCCGTATTCAAAACACTTTGGTAATGAGCCAGATGCTGGAGCAGGGTCCAATGCAACAACATATTGTGAAGTCAGATGAATTTCTTTAAGGCTTAAACTAATTCCGTAAAAAGGAGAATTATTTTCAGTGCTACTGTAGTTTCCAAGGGATGGTGCACCCGTGCTTACTTTTTCTAATTTAGTACACTCGCTGAACACGCGGGGAGGAAAAGGTTGTTCAACTGTTCCAAATACGGTTGCATCTTCCAATGATTTGCAGTCAGAGAAAGCACCCCTACCAATAGAAGTCACATTCGTCAAAGAGGATATATCTTTTAATGAAGAACAACCACTGAAGGCATACGAATCAATAGAAGTCACATTATAAAAAGAGGATATATCTTTTAATAAAGAACAACTACTGAAGGCATACGAACCAATAGAAGTCACATTATAAAAAGAGGGTATAGCTTCTAATGAAGAACAACCACTTAAAGCGCGAAACCCAATAGAAGTCACCTTCGTTAAAGATGATACATCTTTTAACGAGGAACAGGAATTAAAGGCGTAGCCATCAATAGAAGTCACCTTCGTTAAAGATGATACATCTTCTAACGAGGAACAATCATTGAAGGCATACGAACCAATAGAAGTCACATTATAAAAAGAGGATATATCTTTTAATGAAGAACAACCACGGAAGGCATACGAACCAAGAGAAGTAACATTTTCACCCCCTTCTACTTTTTCAATTGGCCAATATTGTGGCCACCTCCCCGCTGATCCCCCAATAGAACTATAGGCATAATCAGAAATATCCAAAACAACAGGGGCAGTAGTATTGTGATCCTCGGTTGTAGAAGAAGGGGCCACATGAATAATTGATTCCGAGATATTGGAATGTTCTAGTTCATCAGCCCACTTTGAAAGTTGAGCAGGAAGTTTAAGACCCTTATTCTCTAAAACATTTCTTATGGAAACTAGTGAGCTGTGTATACTTTCTAGTTTGAAAGCTATTTCGTCAGTGTTGTTATTCATCAAAGCCTCCTATGATGTTTAATATAGCAACGATAGGAAGGAAGTATGCGTCTAATTTGGGTTCTATGGCTGCCTCGAGTTCTTCTTCTGTGGGAGAATCGCCCGGTTCGCCTGGTTCGCCGACCAAAGACTCTAACCATCGAGATTCTTCTCCAACGAAGCCATTAGCCACGGCCACCTCGTAGGCAGAAAGACCAGGGTTCCCCTGATCTCCCTGGCTCCCATCTAATCCTTCGGGCCCAATTAGAGAAGATAACCAATCAGTCTCGCTTCCCGAGAAGCCATTGGCCACCGCGACTTCATATGCGGAAAAACCTTTATCTCCCTTGGCCCCTTTCAGAGAGGCCAACCATTCAGCTACTCCTCCTGTAAAACCGGCTTCAACGGCCAGTTCATATGCTGATTTACCTGCTTCAACAGCGTTATTTGCAGCTTCTTCTGCTCGAGCAGCATCTTTTGCTACTTTGCCAACGATTGATTGCCATGCGAGAACTTCTTCCCCAACGTTCGATGGAACAGTAGCAATTAATGCTAGATCCTGAACCGAATCTACTGGGACAGAGATAGAGAAGGACTTTGTCGTAAAGTTAGTTCCGCTGATCGTAACAAGGTATGTAAAACCAGTGGGGGAAAGATCTTCGTCATTTGTTGCTACAAGACGAACTCCTTCGCGACCATCCGGAGAGACGAGTACTCCATCAGAATTGGTAGTAACGACAATTGTTCCTAATTCAATTATTACCGGCGGGGTAGCTGTCCTGTTAACAACGCTATTTACAGATCCTTTAAAAGAAACCGTAAGATTTTCTAGTGGAACACCGTCCGGGTCTCGATCATCGTCGTTGGAATCAACAATAGCTCGGATAAATCGACCAGTAATGAGTCCAGTCCCAACATTTGCTGGTAATGTCATTCCTGCGTCCCTTCTCGCTTGATATCTGCTGATGCGACTTGCAAGCGCCATTCATATTCTTTGGCCATATCACTCATGTTATTAATGTAATAGGAAGTGGCCGTTGATGTGTCGAACTGTAGTTTCGCCTTTAAGAACACATAGCTTTTTACCATACTGAGACGGGTGTCTTCTATGAAGTCAGACCAGAGTTCATTTCCATCGTCAACAGAAAAACCCTCTTCTGGTCCAACACCGATTTGGTTTAGAGTGGCAAATGCAGAATTGATGTGCATTGTGATGTCTAGATCAAACTCGGTGAAATCAGGATCGAAACCAATGACTTTCTTGACGTCCTCTAAGATTACACTATCCTTCATACGCCACCTCGTCATAAGTTCGTTCAAAGATGTCTGGTTTGCACGGATAGAACTCCCCAGAGACTCCTCGGATGAGATAATCATCCTCCCCAACAATCATGTCGCCTTCCAGGGTCCTTATCATTAATACCCCGTTGGAAGGATCGATGTAACAACCCTTATCTGGCTTTGAGTTATCGGAGGTTAGTTGATCAGGATACTTTAGCGTTTCTGGATTAGTCGCGTCGCCAACGAGCATTGGATATAGGTTGTCCGACATCCACTTGATTGCAAGCGTTGCTCGAGAATCGCTATCGATCTTTAACGCCTCAACCTCTACGGGTTTCTTTCTGTACGTCTTCATGTCGTCCCTATCTAGTTACAAATATCTTTGCTTGAGCCATAAGGTCACTTTTGCGATTTCGTCTTCGGTCAAGGCTTTCGGCCAGAGACCGGCCCATATAGCATAATCGGTCTTAGAAAGTATCTGATCCGTAATTCCGTTTCCGAAACTCACATATCTAGGGTCGTATGATCTGGTGCTGTCAAACATTCGAATAAAGCTTTTGTCATTAGCAATGTCCTGATTTAGGATAACGCCGAGTACAATAGGGGTGCCCCCCTTGTTAAGTGCGGTAACAGTAGCGTTCGTACTACCATCTACGGCATCAAACCTAGTCGCAAGCGTAGATGTAGAACCAGCTGTACGCAAATCAATTCGTCCATTAGCTGCGGTTTTACCGTTATTACAGAAAGCATTATAGGCAGGCATGGTCGACCGGTCTTTCGTAACACAAACCAAAGTCCTACTAGAAAGCGGGTCCAAAGGGGCATCAACAGAGCCAGAGGATGTTAACTCAGCCACCAAAGGCCCTGCGATATCCTCTAGACTTCCTTCGAGAGGGGAGCCTATGGTGGGGGACTGCATGAGCTGTTCGGGGGTGGAGTCTCCTGAGAACCAGGGTCGGTTGGGGTCGTAGGGGCCTTCGTAGATGTCGCCCATGGAGGCTTCATACTGACAACCGCTGAAATAACCACGCATAGTAGAGTACATATAACAACGAGCATTGATGATTCCCTCGTCCGCTATAAAACTAGAAACAAATTTTTGAATACTTCCTTTCGGAACGTCGACCGTTTTAGAGGGATACCTATACACGTGTGAGTACGATCTTCCAACCAAAGGGGGCGCGAATCTAGCACCATCAAAAAGGGGTCGTACGTAAAACACAGCGGTATACGTCTTTCCCAGCTCGAAAAGATTGGTTTCTGGCATTCGAAGAAATACGTCTCCCGAATCAACGACAACGGTGGGTCTTGTAAAAAGACACGCTCTTCCAGAATCAGACCAATCGACATCTATAAACTCTCTTTCGATTGTACTATTCCCTTGCTCTCCGTTCCAACCAGACCAAATAAAGGGATCGTTATCAGCCTTAGGGTCCGTTGATAAATTCCTAGCAAGCTCGGTACCGTTGACCTTGATCACCGACTCAGAGGCGTTGGGCGTACCGTCCCATTCAGCAGAGACTCCGTTGAGCCTAAAGTCTATCGGTCTCACAATACCTCCCAACCGTTAGGAACCACATCGGCCTTACCTGTTAGACGGGCCTTCCACGATGATCCGTCCCAGAAACACTGAACTTCGTCGACCGAGTTGACTGGACCAGTGAGGCCGATAGGCAGGCCTAGTGCTGTCCGTGCTCCCGGAATCGTAAGGGACGCGTTGGCAATGCTCTTGATACTCAACACGACAACCTGGCCTACTACCGGAACCTCTGGAAGGACTACGCTAACGTCAGAACCACCGGGTTTCCAGTCGACACAGAGGGATCGCTTCTCAGAAGAGAGGTCCAGTGTGTTCGCTGTTCCTCCGTCCAAGAAGGACATCAGACCTGGCGACGACGGGATGTTATCTGTTGATGAGTTCCCTCCAGACCAACCAGACGGGACAGCGTCTTTAGAACCAGCTAAGCGGGCCGTCCAAGTCTGACCATTGAAGAAACACTGGATTTCAGTAGTTGAACCAGCGACTGCCGATGGTGTGATAGGTTGACCCATAGAGGTCTTGGCCCCGTTGATGACCACGCCACGAGATCCATCCGAATCCTGAGTAAGGATTAACGTGATGGTGTGGCCGACCATGGGACTAGACGGCAACGTCACAGGGACTGCAGCTGCCGTAAGCGTCGCGTGCACGATAGCATTATGGGCTTCTTCAGACAGATCTAACGACGAAGCGTTGCCCTTGTTGCGAAACGTGTTCGCACCGACTTGAGATGTTTGTTCGATGAGCGCGACTGCGTCATCCTGAGCCTGCCAAACAGCATCAACCGCTGACTGCCATTCTGCAATATCTTCCCCAGGTTTTGGAGGAACAGGAACTAGGGTGGCTAGATCCTGAAGCGCTCCTTCTGGGGCCGTCATATTCCACGTTTGAGCAGTCAAACCCTTAGCGGTTATCGTGACTTTATAGGTGAAGTTTGTTGGGTTTAAATCCGGATCATCAGAAGCGACAAGGTAAAGAATCTTTTCTCCGTCTGGGGATACCAAATACCCATCGTAATCGGTAGAGGCGATTATGGGATCCATGATGATAATTACTGGTTCCGGTGCGGAAGAATTTACTACTTTATAAACCGAAGGAGTAAATACAACCTTTGCACCCGCAACGGGAACCGAGTCGGGATATTTGTCCGAGTCACTGCCATCTACAACTGATCTGATAAGACGGCCTTTAACAAGACTATATCCGACATTATCCGGTAACGGCATATTACTCCCTTTCTACTTTCATTTTGACGCGAGGTCTTCTACGATATTTATTGGCGGTTCTGGTATTTTAGACGGATCTAGATCGGCTTTTGACATCGTTTCGACTGCTTCTTTTCCTTTTAGCAAAAGAAGGTTGATGTACGAAACCGCTGAAGAATACTTCTCACTCAAACGCCGATGCTTCTGTTGGAGAGAATCGACCTGCTCTCTTAGCTCTTGAATGTCAGATCGAAGTCTGGCTTGTTCTGACTGTAAAACAAGGACTGTGGTATGGAGCGCGTCGAAGTCTTGTCGGTCGTCTTCCGTCTTTGCTATGAATTGGCGGACTTTAATGTCCTCTCGAGAGGACTGGCGGGTCATATAAGACCCAACCAATGCTCCCACAAGAGTCGCAATAGAAGCCCATATTACTGGGTTGTGTAGTAGGTCAATCACTCAAACATTCCTCGTCGACAAACTCGAAATCATCAACCTCAACAGGGGCGTCTTCCAACTCAACACCACTTAGTGCGTTGTCAACAAACTCAGATAGTTCATCAGTGATTGAGGACGACCCACTTGTTGCAAATTCAAGCTGTTTAAGCAGAGGCTTTAGTACAGGATAGACAGCTTGTGCGATTCCAAAGATAGAGGCAAGAATCGCGGCGACACTTTCCCACGCAGAAGGGAAAATCTCAAAGAGCACACCGAGAACAGTCAGCACAAGGGCTGTCGCTACTGATACATAAACCTTAACGTTCGATGACCAGTTTACTCGGTTGATGAGCGCGGTGATAACAGTGGTCAGTAGACCAGCTACCAGCGCAAACGTAATTGCTACGGTAGGCATTTATTCTCCTTATGCGTTTGGATGAGTTGAAATTCCGAGCATCTTGCAAGTGACGCTTCCTGGAACATTGTCAATAACCGGACGAGCCTTCTTGCCATAGATACTTCGAACAGCGGCCTTGTATGCTCCATTGAAGTTATTTTTCTGGAGCCTTCCTACTGCTCGGAAGGTGATCGTACCATAGTCCCCATCTACAACAAGCTTGGGGCTAGTAGACTTCCACTTATTAAGGGCTGTCTGTAGCTTCTTCACCCACTTGTAGTGCTTTTCCTGAAGGGGCCCCCAGTAACCGTCGATAAGCATGGCAGGCATGTATTTCTGGCCCCGCTGATAAGCAGTAATTCCCTGCTTAAGGGTCATCCCAGAGGTCATATAACCCATAGACTTAAGCCGCTTAGTCAGAGTAACGTCATCAACGGCGTTCGCCTTGTGTTTGCCAGTACTTGTGGGTGACTTGGGCTTGGTCGTTGCCCCGCCAGTTGTCGGCTTCTTAGACTTTGATAGGATCCCAGGAATCTGCTTGATTCGGGTGTTGTAAGGACAGGTCTTTCCGAACGCATTCGACCACACGAGACCTGTTTGATTTCCGGACCAAGTGAGAATGTTGTTCGGGTTATATCCGCCGAAGTTTCCACGGCATCCAAGACGATGCCAAGCGAGACCCTTGACGTTGACGACCGTAGCAAGGCGGGAAGGAACTGTCGGATGAGTCTTATGGACCCAAGCAAACAGCTTAGCCAGTGTTGCCACCTGGGCGTTAGTCCATGCCCGCTCCTTTGCTCCGTCCCATGTCTCTACTGAGATACTTCCGAAGTTTCCCTGAGCGTCTGCACGTGCAGCATACGAAGTATCACGATACTGGTATAGTGTTCCGTCGGAGAAAACATAGAAGTGAGCGTATGTTCCGTTTCTAGCGATTCTTCCATTGTATAGATTCTTCGCCGAACTAACAGCTGTATGGAGAGTCATCCTTGTGGGGGTGTGCTTTCGTCCAGCCATATCGGCGGTGATAAGCTGTTTGATTGCAAATGGACAAAGAGCCATTTGTTCCTCCTTTTACCAGAGCGTGGTGTCGCCTTGAGTTCTTTCTTGAATAATTGAGTTTGGTTTCTCAGAACCGTAGTGAATTCTTTCGTGAGTGTCAGAAGAAACCGTGATTAGATTGTTAATGTCTAATGCGCTTCTGTAATCTCCTTGTTGAAGGTCGATTACCCTGATAGGAATAATGTGGTGAATATAAATCCTATCAAAGATCTCGTATCCAGGGATTCCTAAATCGCACCCACTGTCTCTAACAATCACATCGCGTCTTAGCCTTCGCCATTCTTGCGAAGAATAGAACCTTTGGTTTAATGCTCTTCGTCCCCCGAAAGTTTCTTTACCAACACGACCACTAAGTCGTAAGTATTCGAACCGTTCCTCGAAGGTCTCTAAGTTTTTCAATTCCAAATATGATCTTTTACTCATTCGCATCTTGTCCTGAGTAAGAGCGCATTGCCTTGAGTGCTTCAGAATATAGTTCCTCGGCATTGGAGGAGGATTCGTCTCGCTTGGCAGCGGCAATGAGCTTAAGATTTTCGTTACGAAGTTTCTCTTGCTCCAAACGTTCTCTTGTAGTGCCTAGCTTTAGGTAGTGAGTAATCACAGCCGCGCTAGCACTTCCATCCATGAGCTGTTGTTCTGCCAAATCAACAGCGAGCGAGATCATTTGATTCTCTCGCCCTTCTAAAGTTGTGGCCGGACGTCTAGCCTTGCGACTTTTTGCGCTGTTCTTAGAACTACTAGCCATACCGCCCTCTCTTTATCAGTAGTCTTGTCGACTATTACATGAGATAGACCGACTTTCTAGCGTCTTTTGTCTTACGCGCGACAATAGTAGTTATAAATATGACGCTAGAAAGTCGGAAACTTGTGTCAAAACATCCCTCCGGAGAAAATATGAAGAAGTCGGCGATGAGGGAGGGGGTAGGTTTTGCGGCCGCCCCCCGCCCCTCAGAAAAATTTTTCGGGATTTTTATTTTTCATTTCGCTTCGGACGAATTTTTGTAGAGCGAAGAACTCGAATATAATTCGAAGTTTCATCATTCTCCACTATGTCAAGTATTTGCATATTCAGAAGTTGCTGATTCTCCTCATCTGACAAATCTTTCGAAGAAAAAGTCAAACGATCAAGAAGATTACAAGTGAAATACTCATTCTCTTCGTCAAAAGTTTTCCAATCATCGAACTCAGTGAAAGGATTGAAAGGATTGTCAAGAGTTGTTAACATGAAACTTTTCAAAACTTTTTCCTTTCAAAACTTTGAAGAACTTCGAAGAACTTCGAAGAACTTTTCGATCGAACTTTGAATTCCTAATTGGTTTGAAGTCCATCTCAATCTGTGGAGGGCCCTTGTGGGGGATTGTCCT